>CAZEIN010000064.1:0-5671 GCA_964512425.1 uncultured Sulfurovum sp. | reverse complement strand
TATACTTCAGAGAGCATCATTGTGAGTAGCTGTGAAATGTATAGAATGCAGTACTAGCCATAGCTAATTCAAATTCTATATATTTTGCAGATGCTTGCGAGGATGTTCTTTGGGGTATATTATTGGATTTGGATTTGGTATTACATGTACTGTAACCTCTCTATCTCCTGCCTTGATCACAAAGTCTCTCTTGGCTCCAAAGAGAAAAGAGAGTCGAATCGTATGGTTATCTAAAAATATCAATGAGATCTCTTGGGGATAGCGGATATCTCGAAGCATATCATGGCTATCGAGTGGTTTAAAATAGAGCACACTACTCCTGTCTGATCTTAGTTCAATCGTCTCCTTTCTCTCTCTCACAACATAGAGATCCTCTGTAATTTCAACCGTTTGAAATGACCAGACTTTACGGATAGTTTGCTGCTTGCTCTCGTAGGAGATTTCTGCTCTGTAGTGACTGTTGTACGCTAGTCTCTCCAGAGGAAAGAGCGTAAATTCATTGGCTGTAAAACGCTTATGGGGATCATTCATCTGATCCATCAAGCGTGCTGGCACCTCCCTGTTTGTCTCCACGTGAAAGAGCTTGAATGTATGCAACTTGACTGCATCTATATGATAATGATTAAAGGAGATACTCACAGGAAAACCGCTCACTTCCATATCAGGCAGAGGATCAGGCTCTTCAGCATAAAAAGCAGGGGGCACCTCTGTCTGTCCGTCATAAGGGTAGAGAATGATCTTTGGGTTTTGCTTTTGATGATAGTTTTGTGCTCGTTTCAGTGCTTCAAGCCCAACTCTATGCTTCTCTTCACTGCACACTTTATAGGCATATCGTCCTACTCCATTAAAGCCTTTGCCTCGACAGAGGTCACCAATGAGACTGTTACCCATATTATAAACAAATGCACTATTGCGACTATCAGAAAGCGATTGAGCTACACCTACCCCAATCTCATCTATGGAAATATCTAAAAAACCAAATCGATGGTAGATAGCAGAAAAAAGCCCGTCTATAGATGCCCTGCCACTCTCGTGACTCGTGGAGAGATTTTCACTGACTTGGCGCGTATCATAGTGTGTATACAACACACGGCTCAATGGCGACACACCTGTAAATCTTTGATGTCCTTCTACTTCAAAATGATTTTTCTCATGATTAGCCACAAGATAGTCTGCATGGTTTTGCGCTGCTTTTCCCAATGCATCATTCGCTATCAAGGTATTCATCCCCATCGCCTCGCGAATTGCATTAAGTCGTGAAAGTGCACTGCTTTTTTCATAATGCAGATCTTCCATGGCAGCAGGATAAACAATGATGGTCTCTTTTTTGATACCTTCACCAAGATGATCTATATATTGCCATACCATACCAGCCATCACCACAACAATGACAATAAACCCTTTTCTCATATAGTACCTTTTGATTCTTATGGTAAGAACTATAACACAGAGACTCTTAGAGTCCTCATTTAATATTATATTAACTTATACGATGATATAATCAATAAATATATTATTAGGAATACCCATGAATGTACTACATCCACCTTTTGTCCATTTTGTTATTGCATTGCCTTTGGCAGCTCTGTTTTCTCAACTCACATATCTAGGCACAGGCAACCTCACCTACTCCAAAGCCGCCATACGCATCATGGCATTTGCTTTGCTTGTCTCTTTCTTTGCTGTTTTTAGTGGTATCATCGATGCTCAAGAGGTGATGCGTACAGACAATATCCTAGAGAGCGGGCTCGCTGTTTTGAATAACCATAAAATATTTGGCTTTGTTGTTGTTGCCATTTTGCTTTTGACTACGGTAGTCAAATGGTTTGCGATCTCCAGAGTATCGCTGAGTCTAGAAAAATTCTCTATTGTGCTCATCATCCTCTCAATAGCTACCTCACTCTACCAAGGCAAGCAAGGAGGCTCACTGGTCTATAAACACGCAGCAGGGATTAGTAAACATGTCATTGAGGCTAGGATATCACAAAATAAAAAGTAATGCCAAATTCTGCACCTTTTCCATAGCGATACTCCTCTGTGGAGAGTGCTTTTGCTTCTCGTATAAACAGAAACCAGAGTATAAAAAAAGCGAAAAAAAAGTTTGAGTTTCATTGTAATACCAAATCAAAATATAATAGTGTACTTCAGAGAGCATCATCGTGAGTAGCTGTGAAATGTATAGAATGGAGTACTAGACATAGCTCATTCAAATTCTATATATTTTGCAGATGCTTGCGAGGATGTTCTTTGGGGTATATTATTGGATTTGGTATAATTATACCTTATGATTGAGAGGGAACTAGCCCTTCTATCCATGCCCTTATGGTATCTATCGCTTCGGGACTCATGGTATGTCCTGTATTGGGTAGCTTTTTTACGGTGGGATGGTATCCTGCCTTTTTCATCTGTCTTGCTACAACTCTTCCATAGCTATCATTTTGTAGCCCATACGTGATGAGTATCTTGTGTTCATCTTTGATACCTCGATAGGTCATATCAGGGGCATAGCCACCCTCATGGATGACAAACGCTGTAAAAAAATCAGTAAACCCAAACCAATCCCTATCCAGCCCTGAACCAACCAAATGTGCTCCACTGCTAAATCCTGCTGCGATACGTATCTCCTTGCTAATATGTGGGATGATATCTCTCACATACTCCAGCATAGGCTTCTCGTACGCCCAAAAATGGTCTATCTGTTCTGCCCCAGCTTTAATTGCAAGCCGAGGCAGTTTATGGCCTGGATAGGGAATTGCAACAATCAAAAATCTATCAAAATCTACAATATGCGGTACAGTACCCACACTACCAGACCCACCTCCTGGAGAGAACCATACTAGTATGGGTACAGGTTTTTCTGCTTGATAGTTTTCGGGAATCCTGATTTCAAAAACCCTTTTACTTGGCTTCTCGAAGCTGATGTTAGGGATATCTAGTTTGAGTGTTGCCCCTGGTGTGAGCCTATATTCATCTATCTCTGGCTTTTCTGAAGTATCAAGTGTGCCAAACCAAGCCTTGGCTATCACCAAGAGAAAAATCACTACAATCATTGTGATTATTTTTTTCATTGTATTGTCCTCTTCAATAACCTCAGTACCTCTTATGACTATACACCAGCAGATCACCAGCACGCAAATCACCCATCAGCCCCATCATATTTCGAGGGGAGAGTAGTTTGAGTTTGGCTCCTTTTTCTCTCTTGAGCTCTGCAGAGAACTTGCTTTTAGAAAAGATCACATAGGCATCAATCTCCAGCTCTGCCCTCTGGCAGGACTCCTTGAGCTTGGTGAGGTCACTTTTGTTGGCTTTGGATTTTGTATATTTACAGAGTCCTGCGATCATCCCTCCTGATTTTCTCTTGGCGAGGATATCTATCTCCACATTGCGATCCCAGTAGGAGCCGATCTTGCGGATATACCCACCATTGGCATCATCCTTGAAACTCTGCTTGACAATCTCCATAACCAGCTGATCATAGATATGGTTGACAAAGGTAGCCTTGAGATGACTCCAGCGTGCTTTGGTCTCGGTATAGTCACCCTCTCTGATACCTTTATAGTACGGAGAGATAGCGGAGAACCAAAAACGCATAAACGGTTGTTCAAACAGCACTCTGTCTGAGTTGTCATCCTTGCCATCTACAGGTTTTTCGATAGAGGTTTCTATCTGCAACACCCCTTCATCTACGAGAAAATCTATCGCCTCTTCACCCTGTTCTCTCTTCAGATTTGCTCGCTTGAATGCCGAATGCTCTCGTCTATCACCCAATGCCAGTGCAGAGAGTAGCGAATGATACACAGGGCTACTCTGCGTGATCCGTGTGATATCCCCATGAATATACCGATAGTTTGCCAGTACTTTCTCCTCTATCAGCATCTCTAATGGTCTGGAGAGATCCACATCCCAGCCCATACCTCCAAACACAGCAAAATACACCACAGCTGTTTCAAAATCTGTAGCCTTATTTTGATAGCAAAAAGAGCGAAAATGTTCTAGGAGTGTGGGGTGTTTTGACATGAGAGTCCTTTAATACTTTTTATTTTTGTAGGTGAGCAGCGTGTTTTCCGACATACCGTCCAGCAACGAAGCTAGGTCGTTTTGCGCAAACAGTGTCCACTCTGCACTCCGCATCTCCAGCGCCTCATCTGTAAAGCCATTTTTAGAAAACAACACATACGCCTCGGCATCTATCTCTGCTTTTTCACACCTCTGCTTGAGAGCATTTGGCATATGTATTTTCGCTGGATCTTGAGAGTATTTGCACTCCCCTGCAAGTATCTTGCCTGATTTTCTCTTGGCGAGTATCTCTATGCGTGTCTGCTGGTCATAGTAAGTGCCTATGGAGACGATAGGATCATCTGCGTATTGTTTGGAGATATTTTGCACCACCAGATCACGCACCAAGAGATTGCTCAGCATGATAGAAAAATTCCCTTTGAGTTGTTGCCATTTCTGCTCAAACTCTGCAAAATCACCTGCTGAGATACTCTGATACTGTGCAGAGACCAGTGCAAACCAAAAACGCATAAACGGCAAACGAAAAATCAGTCTATCGGAGAGTCCATCACTCTCTTTGGCAGGCTCCTCCACCGAAAGGTCAAATCTGAGCAGACTCTTCTTCTCCAGATAGTCTATCGCCTCCTCACCTCTATCCCGTCCGATTTTTGCCTTTTTGAACACATCATGCTCATGCTCTGTGCCCAGTGCGATGATACTCAACACCCTATGGTACACAGGGTTGTTATGTGTGTATCGTGTCATACTTTGATGCAGGGGCTCGTAGTTGCGGAGTATCTTCTCCTCTATGAGTGTCTCCACACTTTTACTGGTATCCACATCCCATCCTGTACCACCAAATACGGCAAAATACTCCAATGCCTGATCCAAATCACTGATACTGTTCTGATAAGAAAAAGAGCGAAAATATTCTAAGAGTGTGGGATGTCTTGACATGACTTGACCTTATGGGCTTTGTTTGGGGGATTATAGCGAAATTCTACAGTATAATTACTCCCCCTAACGAATACTCTAAAAGAACTTGAAAATATATGAATCCCGAATGATGCAATAGCATTGCCAATCTCTATTGCATATTTTGGGTTATTGCCGCACTATCTTCAGTCAACTCTTCTGTGTTTGCTTCTTCTTCACTTACCTCTTCCTTGATCGGCTTAGGTGGTCTAGGTACGGCTTTTACTATGATCTCGATATAGACTTGAGTCGCGTCTGTAGACTGCATGGCATCTAGTGCCTTGAGGAGCTCTTTGTGGGCTATGGTATCTGCCTCTGCTTCTGTAGCCCCTATCTTGCAGTCAAAGTCCCAATAGGTGGCCTCTGGATCTGCTAGGTCTTTTCTCTTTTCGCGTTTGATGTATTTTCGGATGTCATGCTTGATGGCTTCGAGTACTCTATCTGGATGCTTCTTTGGGTCGGTCAGTTGAAAAACTTTTTTCACTATGGTTTCCTTCTATGGGTATTTAGTCAGTGCAGCAATATGCTTGGCAGTGTACCTAGTTTATCCCAAATTATGCAATAGAATTGCCAAATATCCTACTGATGCTTGGCTCATGGATGTTTGCAGCGTATCTGAGGTGCACCCAAAGCAAGTTTTTAGCCTCACTCCCTCTCCACCTTCCCTCGTAACTTCTTCTTACTGCTCTGTTTCTTCTTC
>CAZEIN010000063.1:0-3660 GCA_964512425.1 uncultured Sulfurovum sp. | reverse complement strand
TTGTAACATAAAATCATCTTCAGAGAGATTATACTGCTCTTTTTTGCGTCTATCTCTGATGGCTACGCTTCGGTTGGTGACCTCTTCTTCTCCGATGATGACCACATAGGGCACTCTCTGCTTCTCTGCAGTTCGGATACGTTTGTTGAGGCTGTCATTCTTATCAAAAATCTCAGAATCAATTCCTTTGAGCAGGAGTTTTTTCTTGAGAGCATAGGCATAGTCTACAAAAGCATCTGCAATAGGCACGAAGATCACCTGAGTCGGTGCGAGGAACACGGGGAACTCACCCGCATAGTGCTCAGTCAATATCCCGATAAATCGCTCAAATGACCCCAGTATCGCACGGTGTATCATCACTGGCTGTTTGCGTGTATTGTCCTCATCCACATACTCTACCTCGAAACGTTCAGGTAGGTTGAAATCTACCTGTATCGTACCACACTGCCATTTGCGCCCAATCGCATCGGTGATCTTGATGTCGATTTTAGGGCCATAAAATGCCCCGCCACCCTCATCGAGTGTATAGGGCAGGTTGTTGCCCTCTAGCGCATCTTTGAGTCCTTGGGTTGCCATCTCCCAGACAGCATCCTCGCCTATGGCTTTTTCTGGTTTGGTGGCAATCTCCATCGTGTACTCAAACCCAAAGAGCTTCATCACAGAGTCTACGAACTCTACGACTTCGAGTACCTCAGGGGCAATCTGCTCAGGCGTACAGAAGATATGTGCATCATCTTGGGTAAATTCTCGCACCCTCAAAAGTCCATGCAATACCCCTGATTTCTCATGTCTGTGTACCACGCCATACTCATAATATTTTACGGGCAGGTCACGGTAGCTCTTTTGTGTCTGCTTGAACACCTGAATATGTCCGATACAGTTCATCGGTTTGATGCCATACTCCTGACCATCGATCTCAGTCAGATACATATTTTCTCCATAACAAGCATAGTGACCCGAGGTTCTCCACATATCTGCCTTGAGTATCTCAGGACCCCGGACTGGCTCATAGCCTCGGACGAGATGAGCGGTGTGCAGTATCTGCTCTAGCTTGTGTCTGAGCTTGGCACCCTTTGGCATCCAAAACGGCAGTCCTGCTCCTGACTCCTCATTGAACATAAACAGCTCCATCTCTGCTCCAAGCTTGCGGTGGTCACGCTTTTTGGCCTCTTCCATCATCGTGATATAGGCTTTGAGTGACTCCTTGTCTGCAAAGGCTACCCCGTAGATACGGGTCAGCATCTCTGCGTTTTCATCTCCTCCGAGATAGGCACCTGCCACTCTGGTGAGCTTGAAGTTGTGCAAAAACCGCAACGCAGGCACATGAGGCCCACGACAGAGATCTTCAAACTCTCCCTGCTTGTAGATAGAGACGGTCTCATCAGGGATACGCTCCATGACCTTGAGTTTGAGATCATCAGAGGCAAACTTTTCTAGTGCCTCCGTTTTGGAGATCTCATACTTCTCGATTTTGTACTTTTGTTTGATGAGTGCTTTCATCTTTTTCTCGATGGTTTTGAGGTCATTCTCCCCAATCTGCTCATCGACTCTAAAATCATAGTAGAATCCCTCATCCACCACCGGCCCTACAAAAAACTGTGCATTGGGATAGAGCTCCGTAATCGCCTGTGCCATCAGGTGTGCGGTAGAGTGACGGATGATCTCTAGTGCTTCTGCACTGTTATCAAATGCTATGGCAGTCCCGTCAAACGACTCTCCTGCACTCTGTGTATCGATAATATTGCCACTATTGTCTAGGTAGCCAATAATATTTTCACTCAAAATAAACCCTTAAGTATCCTCACTAATGAGGAAGTGTGTTAAAATAGCGGATATTATATCCAAAAGTAGATAAGGAAACCTCCCCTAAACAGGGTCAGGCGTTGAATATGCACTACCTCTCTCGACATATCCTAGACACCATCGAACGAGACAACCCAATATGCCTAGCCACCTCTGCCTGTGTATAGCCATCTCCTACTGCGGCTCGCACAGCTTCGTCTCTGGGCAGTGCCTTGAAGTGTGCTTGTAGCGTCTGCGTATAGGCAGGTCTATGGGTCTCGTCTACAGTGACACTCTTTTGTCTCTGAAGCTCTGAGAGTACAGCCATATCCTCTGTATCCAATGCCACACCGATCATCTCTTGGATATTCTCATAATCCAGTTCTGCTAGTAGCTTGGAGTGCAAGGCACAGGGTATAGGAGCTTGTCTATTGGCAATCACTGCTCCAAGCGTATAGGGGTACTCTCCAACTCTTGATACGAGCTTGGCTTCGATAGGGTTTTGTTCTATGTAACGTATGAGGGTATAGTAGTAGTCATCACTGACCAGATACCGTGAGTAGAATCTACCTTGCCAAAAGTGACCAGACCGTCTATATTTGCGATTGGCATAGATGGCATAGTTGCCGTTGATATGCTTCATAAACAGCGAGAGGTTCTCCCCAGAGGTCTCTACAAGTAGATGGAAGTGGTTGGACATCAGGCAGTAATCATGTAGCGTCACCCTATAAGCCCTGCATGCCTTGCAGACGATCTGCAAAAACATCTCATAGTCTGCATCCTCCTCGAAGACATCACTCCGGTTGACCCCTCTGTTGACGACATGGTGGTATCCTGCGAGATCTATTCTGGGTCTTCTGGGCATGGAGGGCTCCTTTTTTGTACTGTTTGTATGGGAGTAGTATAGCATAAAGCTGGTAGATATTCAACGCCTGACCCTAACGCCGATCCCTTTTCTCGTTGTTCATACTTGACCCAACCATCATATTTTTTGTGAAATCTACCATCTACAAAAAATCTCCAAAATTGGGCTTTATCAAATTGTTTAAGATGCTCCATACTTGCCACTATATATCTCCTTTACTTACTTTTACTATTTTGCCTGTATTTACTTTTAGCTCTTTCTGTTTCCATCTTTTTTTATTTTTCACATCACAACCAAGACCAAAATAAAAATTACCATTAAGGTACTCAAAACTTCTAGCAAATGCTGATGATTCAAAATAAAACAACTCCTTAGGTTGTGTCAAGTTATCTTTTGTACTCTTTAGCACTATATTCATAAATCTTTTTCCAACTTTTTTGGAGCAAAGAAAATATACGATATCATCTCTGATTATCAAATCCCTTGGTATATATAAGCTTGATATCTTTATCTGTTCTACAAGTACTTTTTCTCTCTCCAAAGATGTTGCTACAAAAAAACAAAATGGGTTGTTATAGTAATAAGCAGCCAGATATACCGCCTTATCATCTAGCGTTTCACTTCTTGAAATTCTGATAATCTTTTTTCTATTTCTATTTTTAGCAGGGAAAAGTAAACTCTCCTTCAAATCCTCTCTAGGGTAAAAGCTTCCATCTCTATACTCTGCTACACTAAAATCTCCTCTTTTCAGGTCTTGATCTACTTTAAATTGCTTGAAAGCATATAGTTTATCTTGCACTTTTAAAAGTGAGTACACTCTCTGTTTTTTTCCAAGGTTAACAATACTCCATTTGTTCCCATTATCTACACTAGTCGCTACAGCTGCACCATTTGGAGTACTAATACCTGCAAATAATTTATTATCAAAAAACATCATATCAAATATATGAATAGCTTTTGGTATTACTCTTCTTTTTATCCATATGTTTGATTTTTTGAAATAGTAGTTTCCA
>CAZEIN010000062.1:0-5121 GCA_964512425.1 uncultured Sulfurovum sp. | reverse complement strand
AGCTATCAGCATGATAGCAATATAGGCAAACTCCTGCATACTCGCCCAAAAGGCATCGATATCTTCTGCTTTTTGGAGGATGTTGTAGAACCTGCCATACCACTCGTTGAGCTTGACAGTCAACTGTACCTGCGACCATATCATCGCAGTCAGCAACAACGCACCACCCCACGCCCACAATGCCCATACTTTGGTTCCAAAAAAACTCTTAATCATGTGTTATGTCTTCCTCAATCTCATCTATATAGTGCTCTAGCTGGGTGATGATACGTGCATGACGCTCACGTCGTTGTGCACTCAATGCCAGTCTCTCTTCGTTGATCTGCTTAAACTCTCGCATCAGTCTATCATAATTTTTGTTTAGGAAAGTGTGCTTGGTTTGCATCATCCCCTCTAACTCATAGAGATGAAAGCTCGTACGCAACCGCTCTTTGATCTCATCGAGTTTTGGGATATACAGAGAGAAGCGTTCAGGATTTTGTTCGTAGAGTATGATGGACTGCTCGATCTTGCGCTCTAGAAACGCCACGCTCACCTCTGTGGCGTTTTGGTAGTTGAAACTCACCGCAGAGCTCAGATGGTTAAACTCGGAGCTGATTTTGGCATAGGAGGCATGAATCTCATCAGAAAAGGGCTTGAGTATATTCTCATAGGCTTTGGAGGCAAACTTGCGAATATTGGCAAACTCTATATAGGAGAAAAACGGATCATTTTTACGCAGGAGCTCATAGGGACTCTGCCATTTTCGGATGCGTTTTTTGAGCATACCATAGACCGTGGCATTGTGTGCGTTGACCTCATCCTGGATCAGTCGCAGGCTCTTGACATAGCGTTTGAACATTTTACCTACCACATCATCATCATAAAAGAGGCGCTTGTAGACTGTATCTGCTGCGATCTTGGAGGCTTGGTAGGGGATAGGCTCATGGGTGACTGCCTGTTTGAGTAACCCAGTTTTTTTGACACTATAACGCGTACGTTCTGCCATCTCTATGTGGCTATAGATATCATTGGCAATCACATCGATGATCTCTTCGATACGGTGATAGGCATCACCCAACTGCCCACTAAAACGCTGCTTGAGCCCAGAGAGCATCTCATCTGCCTCTGCCTCAAATGCCCTAAGCTCTACGGAGAGCTCCTCATAGACACGGAGGAAAATCTGATGCTGCTTGATCATCTTTTGACAGACTTGCATCACATCTCGTTTGATGGCGTACTCTTTGGCACTCTGGGATGCAGGTCGGATATGGGTCTCGATAAAGTCCAGTACCTTTTGGATATTGGACTCAGCGAGGAGTGCGAGATTGGCAGAGAGGTCGCTGTTGCGTATCTGGTCTACTCGCTGCTGGTATACCTGATGGCGTGCCTCCATATCCACAGGGTTTCCTGAGGCGATATCCTCTTTGAGTGTAGTGACAAACTGTTCTAGTGCCTCCTCGATCTGCAGTGCCTTGTCATGGCTACGTGACTGTAGTGCCTGTCTCGCAGAGATAGGCACTACCTCTGAGAAAAATTGTGAAAAGCTCTGCTTGACATACGCCACACTCTGGGCTACCTGCTCAGGGGCGAATTTATCCTTTTGGTTGAGGACACAGAGGGATTTGTTTTGGTACTGATCGAGGTACTTCTCCAATGTCTGAGCCTCACTCATTTTGCCTGCATTGTCTATCAGTGAGAGCCAGATAATCCCATCGACCTCACCGAGGACTTTTTGGGTCGTGGTCGTATCACGATTGTCCTGAGAGTTGAGCCCAGGTGTATCAACAAAGGTGATCTCTCGTAGCATCTCTAAGGGCGCATAGAGTGTGAGATAGTCGATATCCTCCACCTCACCACGCTGATCGGTAAACCGTGCGATCTGCTCTATACTCTCATAGGCATCTCTTCCATCCTTGTAATGCACTCGAATCCGTAGCTCTTCGCCATAGCGGATATAGTTGACCTTGGAGGTGACAGGCGTGATTCCTGTAGGCAGGATATTACGACTGAGCAGGGCATTGAGAAAGGTCGATTTACCACTGGAAAATTGTCCTGTGATGGCTACTTTCATCGGCTCCTTGGCTCTGGCATCTAGTTGTCCTAGATGAGAGGCCAGATCAGGAGAGGGAGAGAGTTTCTCATCTAGCAGGAGGTGTTTACTCTTGTCAATAAACCCTAGCAGGTCTGCGTCAAACTCTGGCACCTCATCGATAAATCGCTCATGATAGGAGGCGATAAACTGCTCTAGCATACTCATAGTACACCTCCTTGGAGTATCTCTCTTCGTAGTTGGGAGAGTAGCTCTCGTTTGGCCGAGAGTACCCTGCTTCGTTCTTGGGTATCAAAGGAGCTGTCTTGGGCTCTGCGTTTGGCCTCGACCAAGAGAGACTCTCTGCTCTCTATCTCAAAGCGTACACGATGCAATGGCTCTGATGCTCTCTGCTCAAATCCTACCAACAGTGCCTGCTGTACACTCTTGGCATGTGCTTGAAATGTCTCACCCAAACGCATCATCGCTTCTGAGAGATACCCCTCCAGGGTGACAGCTAACGCTGTTTGCTCTTTTTTGCCATGCTTTGCGATAGCACGGTTGACCTGAGTGATGAGGAGTGTATGTGACTGGACAATATCCAGTCCTGCAAAGTGCTGCTCAAAAAAAGCTTTGGCATCCTGCACCGCTGCTGTCTGCTGGGCATCAAACCCCTCAAACATACGAGAGAGCCGCTCCATCAACTCCTCCACACGCTTTTGGAACCCATAGCGATATTCGCGTAACAAATCGATAAAGCCATCCTGCATCCCTGTCTCTATCATCGTTGCTATACGCTCTGGTGTGGGCTTTTTCTTCTCTTTTCTCAGTGTGTAGCTGACATCATCTGTGATGCGACGTTTGAGAATCGCCTGAAGTGACTGTAGTCTATTGGCAGCCAGTGTATCGAGGATATCAAAATAGGTCACCAGCTCCTCTCTGCTCTGCCCAATCGCTTCATCTAGTTGCTGCATTTTGGCTTTGGTTTGGGTGATCTCTTTTTGGTACTGGGCATAGGCTTGGGTGATCTCCTCTGCACTCTTGCCTAGTAGTGTCTGCTCCTGCGTATAACTCTGTAGCTGGGCATCGAGGATATGTAGTAGCTCCTTGTTGGCGGAGGATAGTATGAGTTTGGCCTTTTGTGAATCCTCTCCAAACAGCACCTCTCTCAGATAAGCCTCTATCTCCAAGATACCGCTTCGCTCTAGATCATAGCCTGCGGCTGTCGCCTCTTCTGCCTTGCCTATACGGTGCAACAGTGCCATTTTTCCTGCAATAGGGATAAAGTGTATCCGATCCAAAATAGAGCCAAACTGTGCGCCTTTGCCCAAACCCTCTAGTGTGGACTGGATACTGGACTTGGTATAGGCAATCACCTCTGCTAGCTCCTCCTCGGAGACCATATCGATACGGGTAATGACGATGAGTAGCTGTGCGACATTGCGATAGAGCAGTGTGTCGATGATAAACGCTATATCTTTTTGTGTGGCTGACTGCCCCACGTTCATCAAGTGACACATCAAATCACACTCTAGTAGATAGCCTTTGGTGATCTCCTCTCTCTGGATTACGGGGTCGTCTAGCCCTGGGGTATCGACTATCTCCACACCACCACGCACAAACTCCAGATCATGATAGAGGTCAACACTTTTGAGCAGATTGCAGCGTTTGTCAGAGTGCTCGGCAGAGGTATAGGAGGGCAACGCCTCGATAGAGACCGCCTCACTCCTGCCCTCATCCGTGATATAGTCTGAGAGTCCTAAACCAAAATGCTTCTGTGTCTCCCGCACAAAGGTCTGCATACTCTCTAGCGTCTGTGCACTCTGCTCAATCTGCTGCCACTCCCTCTCACGCCAAAAATTCACTACTGCTTTGGGGTCTTTGGCATATTTGATTACGGTGAGATTGGCAGTCTCTGGCACCACAGAGGTACCCAGTATCTCCTCCCCTAGCAGGGCATTGAGCATCGTGGATTTACCCGCATTCATCACACCAGTGATACCGATAGAGAATCGTTGGTTTGCAAGCTTTTCAGGGATGCCTTTGAGTCGCACTAGCAGGCTCTGCTCCTCTATGTTTAGCACTGCCTGCTCCACACCTTTGTGTAGCCGATTGCGTGCACACTCATAGTAGGATCCTGCCTCCTCCTCTATGCGCTCTACGGATACTTTCTCTCCCACAGAGTCTACTACGCGCTTCTCCTCTATGAGTGTCAGCATAGAGATGAGTTTACGTGAGGTGTCATAGCCTATGATGCCCTCTTTGCGTAGGTTATCGAGACGCTGTCCTATAGATTTGTTGAGTCCCATATCGCCTTGATAGATCAAAAATGAGAGTATCCTGCACTGCGTCGCATAGATATCTGTATGCTCCCAATGGCTCATCTCATGTTCAGCCAAATAACTCAATGCTTCATGCGTCTCATCTAGTGCCATGAATCTTTCTACTGTCACAGCAGAAATCGACAATACAATCACCAATGCATCATAAAACAGCACTGCATCCTGCATTAAAAGTGCTTGATAGCAGTCATCTTCACGAATAGGCTCTACAGAGCAAACAGGCGTACTCTCCCAAGATAAATAAAAAAAGTCATTGATGATATTCACAGTATTACTTTATGGATAAAATTTTCAGAAGTATACTCAAATTCCACTTTTTATCACTTTTTTTCAACCCAAATTGAATAAAGCATTTTGAAATCATAAAATAAAATGCTCTTATCATTGGTGATATCATAAAGACTTCAGCAGTACGCGCTCTTGCGTTTCATGATATCCCTTTAACTCAATCAACTCTCTCATCTGCTTTACGCGCTCATCAAACGCAGGATGCGTAGCGATAAAGTACCGCCATGCATCACCCTCGTCCATCTTTTCAAACATCTTGGTCGCATCTGTCACTGAACCATAGGCGCAGTTCATCACCTCCAGCCCAAAAGCATCTGCTGCCAGCTCTGCTGACTGAGAATATTTGGCAGAGCCAATCCCTAGTGCCATACTCGATGCGATACCATAGTCGCTCCCCAACATCAAACTGACTACACCCAAGACCATACGAGAACCCAAGGCCCTCAAATGGTCTTTGTGTTTGAAGTGCCCCAGCTCATG
>CAZEIN010000061.1:0-3705 GCA_964512425.1 uncultured Sulfurovum sp. | reverse complement strand
TTCAACCCCGTTCGTCTCAGTTCAGGACGGGACTAAAGCCCCTGCTTCTTTTTTGATGGTAAAATCATACCCATGCCACACCCTGTCATTCCGTGCTTGACACGGAATCCACGGCTCAAAGCAACAAGCATATCTGGCATCTGCCCTGTCATGCCAAGCCCTGGATCCTGAATCGAGTTCAGGATGACGGTGGGGTTGCGCAATGCATCACGCTTGATTGAGGATTGAGTTCCTCCCCCCAAGGGCTATAGCACAGAACGTATTGGAATCAAAACTCTATCCCAAACCAACCTGGCTCTATCACTAAAATTGCCAAGACAATAATTTGAATAAGAATAAAGGGCATCACTCCTTTGTAGATATCCATGGTCGTGACCGATGGGGGAGCCACTCCTCTGAGGTAAAACAGACTAAACCCAAACGGTGGAGTGAGAAAGGAGGTCTGTAGGTTCATCGCGATGAGGATGGCGTACCAGACAGGATTGATATCCAGATTGATCGCGATGGGTACGAGGATCGGTACGATGATATAAGAGATCTCCACAAAATCGATGAAAAACCCCAGAAACATAATGACCAACATCGATGTGATGATGAATCCCCATTTTTCACCTGGCAGACTCATCATCACCTCCTCGACGATCGCATCTCCACCTGTGTAGGTAAAGACCATTGAAAATGCCGTCGCACCAATGAGAATCGCAAAGACCATCGCAGTGACTTTGGAGGTCTCTAGGGCTGCATCTTTGAGCATTCCGATAGAAAAAGAGCGATAGATTATCGCCAGTATCATCGCCCCTACAGACCCTACTGCAGCAGACTCTGTCGGTGTCGCAATCCCTGCAAAAATAGAACCCAGCACCAAAACAATCAGTACCAGTGGTGGGATAATCGCTTGTAGGGCTTTGACAACCTGTTGGGATTTGGTACCATGGGAGGCATCCATCACAATCGCAGGGGCTGCGTCTTTGATCAAAAAGGAGTAGATTGCGATATACAAAATATATGCCCCTACCAGTACAATGCCAGGGATAAAGGCTGCTTTGAACAGATCGCCTACGGGTACCTGAAAGACATCTCCTAGAATAATCAACACGATCGATGGCGGGATGATCTGCCCCAGTGTTCCCGATGCACAGATGGTACCCGTGGCAAGCTTTTTGTCGTAGTTGTACTTGAGCATGACAGGCAGAGAGATCACACCCATCGCCACCACAGAGGCTCCTACCACACCCGTCGAAGCTGCCAGCAGTGAGCCTACCAATACTGTACTGATCGCCACACCCCCACGAATCTCACCAAAGAGAAAGCCCATCGACTCCAGCAAACGCTCTGCCAGCTTGGTCTTTTGGAGGATGACCCCCATAAAGATAAACAGAGGCACCGCCATCAAAATAGTGTTTTGCATGATTGAGTAGATACGAAAGGGCATAAACGCAAACATACCCACACCTGTATCTACCAGACCCTCCATGAGTGGCAAGCCCTCCTGCATCGCCTCTAGTATACCCGAAGCCAATCCAAAAAACACTGCCACCGCCCCAAAGGTAAACGCCACAGGAAATCCAATCAGCAGCATCGCCAATGCTGCAAAAAACATTACAATACCTATCATGATGCGACTCCTTGTCTCTCAGTTTTTCTATAAATATTAAGATTTTTGATAAAATAACCCACGGTAAAAAAGATCAAAAACCAGAAGGATGCAGGAATCAATGCCTTGACTATCCAGCGATAGTGTAGTCCTCCTGGGTCACCGCTGATTTCATGGGATTCAAACGCCTCCATCACAAAATCCACCGAGTTGGTCGCGATCAAGAGTGCAATAGGCAGAATAAAAATGATCGACCCCATCATATTGATCATCGCTTTGCGTCGAATCGTCCATCTGTCATAGATGATATCCACGCGGACATGTGCCTCCTCCATTAGAGAATAGGACACACCCAGCAAGATCAAGACAGAAAACAGATGCCACTCCATCTCCTGCATCGCGATCGAACCTTTGTTGAACACGTAGCGCATCACTACATCATAAAAGACATTGAATGTCATTAATATCATCACAATAAACAGTATCACCCCCAGATATTTGGTTGCTTTACCATACATTCCTTCTAATTTATCAAGCACACTACACCTCCTGTATCAATCTTAAAAGAACCAACAAAGCCACACACGCCTTATTCACTCTTTTAAAACTTTACCACTGCAAAAGCAGTGGTAACTCATGTACAATAACGATTAGAGATTGTCTTTGAGATAGAGGTAGTCAGACATTTTTGTCCACTCTCTGGCTTTTTTCATGTAGCTTGCTTGTGAGTCCAGGATCTCTTTGAGTAGAGGTTGTCCTTTGACCTTTTCTGCCAAGAGTTCTGTGTTGGCTTTTTTCATCGCATCCATGACAGGTTTTGGGAAGGTTTTGATCTTGATATTGGGGTACTCTTTTTTGATCTTCTCCCATGCTGTGGCACTCATATCATAGTTTTGGATATACATGTCATACGCTGCCAATCTCATAGCTGTTTTGAGTATCGCCTTGTTTTTGTCCGAAAGCTTATCAAACTTCTTTTTATTGACAAGAAACTGAAGCTCAGTGCCTGGCTCATGCCAACCTGTATAGTAGTAAGGTGCAACTTTGTGGAAGCCCATCTTGATATCCATACCAGGCCCAACCCACTCGAGTGCATCAATCGTACCTCTCTCCAGAGATGTATAGAGCTCACCTGGAGCGATATTGGTAACGGTTAGACCCAGTTTCGCCATAATCTCACCTGCAAACCCGGGAATTCTAATCTTGAGACCCTTGAGATCCTCTACTGTATTGATCTCTTTTCTAAACCAACCACCCATCTGGTTACCTGTATTTCCTCCAGGGAACGAATAGACTTTGTGCTTGGCATAGACTTTTTGCATGAACTCCATACCGCCACCATGATAGAACCATCCATACTGCTCAGAAGCAATCATACCAAAAGGCATCGTGGTAAATGGCATGGTATTGATATCTTTACCTTTCCAGTAATACGAAGCAGAATGCCCCATCTCATACTGATTGAGCTTGACCATGTCCAAGATACCAAAAGGCGACTTGTGCTTGTTGGAGGCATCGATTCGGATAGTGAAGTTACCGCCACTCATCTCCTTGACCATTTCCGCTACTCTCTGTGGGGCAGTGGTAAAGGGCACCAATGTGGGCCCCCATGTGGTCGCCAGCTTCCACTTGACCTTTTTTTCACCTGCTGATGCCGTCACTGCCAACGCGGCAGCCAAACCCAAAGTTCCCAGAACTTTTACTAACTTCATACTCACTCCTTTTATCATTGAGGTGTGTCATTGTAACGGCATGGTATGAAAAAGGTATGATATTTTGAATGGAAAATTATTGCGTTTTAAAGCTATATCCTGTCCCAATAATAGTTTGAATCGAATCATCTCCAAAAAGATTCCTGACTCTACGCACAAGTGAACGTATGGAGTCCAGAGAGACAACATTGCCCTCCCAAACATAGTTTTGAATGGTTTCAAAAGTAATCACTTGATCCGTATGCGTTAGAAAAAGATTAATGAGTAGTCTCTCTTTTTTACTGAGGTGATACGTTTGCCCTCCTCTTTTTAGAAGACTTGTCTCGTATTCGAAGAGCCCGTCTTTTCCAAAATGGAGTACCGCTTGGTCTATCTTGCAGAGCTTGGCTATTTTGATCT
>CAZEIN010000060.1:0-1838 GCA_964512425.1 uncultured Sulfurovum sp. | reverse complement strand
CCTCCTTGGCCATGATCGCTTCGCTGTTCAATTATGTGCCGATACTCAATATCTTTACGCCTGTGTTTGCTCAGGTGTTGTTTTTGCATTACGCACTCTCATACTCGAAGTCGAAAAACGCAACAAATCATCAGTAGTCTGCACATACGCTGGCACCGTTTCAAAGCTTTTAAACATCACTTTGGTTGCAGAGATGGCATCGCTATACGCTCGGTGATGGGTATGGTTGTCAATACCTAGAAAATCATTGAGATATGCCAATCCATAGCGTTCGCTTTTGAAAGTACGTTTAGCCAAATCAATCGTACAGAGTTTCGGATTACCTATCGCTCCCAATCCAAACCTGTCAAAAGAAGCCGTGAGAAAAGAGTGGTCAAAGTTGGCATTGTGTGCCACAAAAACAGCATCCTCCATAAACTCACGCAGCTGGGTCAATGCCTCTTTGCGGCTGGGGGCACCTATGAGGTCTTCGGGCTCTATACCTGTGATTTTGGTGATATGCTCTGGCAGATAGGCACACTCTACAAAACTCTCCAGTCTGTCCACAACCTCTCCGTTTTCCACCATCACTGCACCGATCTCTATCACCTGTGAACTACCTGGTTTGCTGCCATTGGTCTCTATATCTACGACACAGTATCGCTGCTGCTCATAGGGCGTAAAAAAGGTCTTGTTGGCAAAACCATCTACGCGTTCCATAATCGGATAGCCTGAAGCCTGAAGCAGGATAAAAATCGTATCGCTATCCTCAAACAGTGAGCAGTGTTTACGCACAATGCGATCATACGCCTCGGGAGAGAGTCGCCCCTCATTGCGTCTAAACGCAGCGGTGAGTTCATCAAAGAGATTTTGCATGGGCGATAAACCTCTCTACTTTGTCAGGATCTTTGATTCCCTTGGATGCTTCAGTTCCTGAGCTGACATCTACGCCATAAAAGCCATACCCCCCAAGCTCTGCTACATTGTCAGAGGAGAGCCCGCCCGCTAGGATGATTTTACTGTTGTCAACCTCTGTAAACCACTCTAAATTGAGCCGTTTGCCACTGCCACCATAGGCTTCGCAGTAGGCATCTACCAGACGGTATCGATCACCAAAACGAGAGATATCCTCTGCCTGACCCGCACGCACCACTGGCAACGTAGGAAAAGAGATCTCATCCAGAAATGCCTCCTCCACATCAAAATGAATCTGTGCCAGTGTGATATGGCTTACATAGGAGCATTGTTCTATCTCCTTTGCTGTTTGATTGACAAAGAGTCCTACTTTTTCTACAAAAGGAGGGAGTTGGTCAATAATCTCTTTGGCGTCTTGAGGTGCAATATAACGGGGAGACTGTTCATAAAAAACAAAACCCAGAGCATCCGCACCCACATCAATCGCGTGGCGTGCGTCCTCTAGGTTGGTAATACCACAGATTTTTACTTTCATTCTATATTTCTCCTTGAACCGGAGCAAAGCCCCACTTCAATTCCTCTCACCAAAGCTTCACCTATCGGCTCAGAAAACAGAATCATATCCTTCTCCTCTTGTCACCCTACGCTATTTCAAAGAAGCAATCGCTTCTGCGATACCTTTGGGGTGCTTATAGACAAATGACCCTGCGACCACCACATCTACGCCTGCCTCTGACAACAGCTTGACATTGACATCGTTGACACCGCCATCCACTTCGATCAGACAGTTGGGGCTGTGTCGCTCTATCAATGCTTTGAGTGCTTTGGCTTTCTCTATCACTGAGGGGATAAACGCCTGTCCGCCAAACCCTGGATTGACAGACATCAGCAGTACCATATCCAAATCCTCCAGCAGGTATCTGATCGCCTCTGGTGGGGTATGG
>CAZEIN010000059.1:0-7855 GCA_964512425.1 uncultured Sulfurovum sp. | reverse complement strand
TCTACTTGCTTCCAGCATAGATTCTTCGCACAACTCATTACCCTCCAAAAAACTAATCCAACCTAATAATAATGGAATAATATGGCTCACTCCCAACCAAAAGGCTATTAAGCATTTAAAATGGTTAAGATATATAGGTATGGGTCTCATATCATTCTACCTCTTTGTTGATGTCTTTTTCTTTTTCAAACATATTGAATCAGCTTACAGCCATGATGCCAAAATACTTAGTTTAAGCCCCATCTTTTTTTTATTCTTTTTTATTTTTTTATTCAAACAAGACAAAATAGCTATAGGTGTAGACGATACCCATATCTATCTAGAATCCTCACTAGACAAGAAAGCTGCCTCTCTCATGAAAGATATTTGCTACAGCACCAATAACAATTTAGATATACACTCATCTCCTAACCAGATAGCAATTGGCAATATTGTTCTACCTTTGATACAAGAACAAGGCAATGGTATTATGGGAGAGTCTTTCTTTGATGCCGAACAACTCCAGCACTATATCCTTCCAAGACTTAGAAATGCAAAAAAAATAACTTGGCAAGAGATGCAACAAAGAAAAGCTCTTGGATATTGGGACTGGATCAGAAGAAAATAAGTTGAAATACGTTTGACTTCTTAACTTCATTCTTTCCCTCTCATCATCTCTTATCCAACTTTTCGCTAAAATATCCTCACTATTTTCCAAAGGAACTCCCTATGACATTTACCACCACACTACAAAAAGATGCGATTAAAATCATGCTTCTGGGCTCAGGTGAGCTGGGCAAGGAGGTGGCTATCGAGGCTCAGAGGCTCGGTATCGAGGTGATTGCTGTGGACAAGTATGAGCATGCACCTGCGCATCTGGTCGCCAATCGTAGCTATGCCATCGATATGCAGGATGAGGCAGCCGTGCTTGAAGTGATCGAAGCAGAGCAGCCTAGCTTTATCCTCCCAGAGGTCGAAGCTATCAGCATCTCGGCGCTTTTTGAGGCTGAAAAGCGGGGTTTTCATGTCATCCCCAATGCTGAGGCAGTCAACAAAACCATGAACCGTAAAAACATCCGTGTATTTGCAGCAGAGGAGCTGGGACTCACCACTAGTGGTTATGAGTTCGTCACTACTTTAGAAGGGCTCAAATCTGCAGGTAAGCGTATAGGATTCCCTTGTGTCATCAAGCCTGTCATGAGCTCTTCTGGTCACGGGCAGAGCATAGCCAAAACAGCAGATGATATAGAGAAATCATGGGAGATTGCCAAAGAAGCACGAGGGGATGCCAGCGAGCTCATCGTCGAGGAGTTTGTCTCCTTTGACTACGAGATTACCCTGCTGACAGTACGCAATGAGACAGGTACTGTCTTTTGTGATCCTATTGGTCATGTGCAGAGAGATGGCGATTTCGTCCTCTCGTGGCAACCTATGGCGATGAGCCAAGCCGCCCTACAAAAAGCCAAGGACATCGCCAAAGCTGTCACAGATGGGCTGGGAGGCAGAGGGATATTTGGGGTAGAGTTTTTCGTCAAAGACGAAGAGGTTTACTTCTCTGAGCTCAGCCCCCGCCCACATGATACAGGCATGGTCACCCTCATCACCCAGAGCCAGAGCCAGTTTGCACTACATGTGCGTGCAGTGCTAGGACTACCACTGGCATACACCACCTACGGCAGTGGAGCCTGTGGTGCCTACAAAGCCAAAGGCGAGAGCGACAACCCTACCCTCACCATCCCCGACACCAGCTTCACCGACACCAGCTTCGTCCGCGTATTTGGCAAACCCGAAAGCCACATCGGACGCCGCCTAGCTGTCAGCCTAGTACTCGACGAGGATATCGAACGAGCCAAAGAACACGCAACAGAGATTGTCAACAACATCACAGACGCATAAAGATGGCTGCAAGTGCGGTCTTCTAGGAAATAGAAATAGGGTATTAAATCTTAAATTTCCCAATAACCATACAAACCATAGCATTGCTCAAGCCTACTATTTTTGCTATGCTTGTTTGTGTATATCCATCCTTGTATGCTTCGACTATAGCACTATTTCTAGTCTGCTTGTCCATGCTGCTATCAAAATACGCATCTAGCTCTTTGACCTTATTGCTGACTGCTTTATTTTTGACTTTTACTATCTGCTTTTGCTTCTCAATTTCGAGATCTTTTATCTCTTCTGTACTCAAGGGTTTATCTAAAAAATCTGCAAGGGTATCGATATCATACTGTTTTACCAACATAGACCTACGACAACACTTCGGTATATCCATTGCACCTAGCAATGCCGCACCCAAAGTATAAGGATACTCTCCCACTTCACTAGACATGCCTGCATCTATGGGATTGTATTCTATGTATCTGAGTGTTCTATAGAGGTAGTCATCTTTCAAAATATACCAAGAGTTATATCTCCCCTGCCACAGGTGCCCTGTTCTTTTTGTTTTTTTGTTATAGTAGATAGCATAATTACTATTGACCTGACGCATAAAAAGTGATAAGTTGGTTTTGGAGTTCTTGATAAGTATATGGTAATGGTTATCCATCAAACAATAATCATGCACCACCACACCATATACGCGACATGCTTTACAAAGTATTTGCAAAAACTTATCTTTGTCTTCAAAAGAAGAAAATATAGTGGTTCTGTTTACTCCCCTATTGATTATATGGTGATATCCAGGCAAATCTATTCTTGGTCGTCTTGGCATAGTCTACTCCTCATGCTTACTTTTTACTGTTTTAGAAGTATAGCGTATTTAAGATTTAATACCTGACCCTTAAGTTTGACCCTTAAGTTTTTAAGTTTTAATACCTGACCCTTAAGTTTTTAAGTTGTTGTGTGGTGGAGTGCTGGTATTGAAGATACCATAAAATGGGTATTATGGATTTAAAATTTAGTTCCTATCCCTAAATTCAAGATTGAATACTTGACCCTAAAGGTTTTGGTTAAAGATTATTATGCATTTTGTGTGGATGCAGGCGTAGGGTGCGTTTGCCAACGCACCATGCGAGGAAATTCCACCCCACGGTCAAGGCTTCGCCGAAAGGCTCATGGTGGTGTTGGTGGGATATCTACGATAACATTTGCTTGATACTTTTTTCAAATTTGACTTTTGCTTTTCTCTCTTCTCTTTTTTGAGGAGAGAGGTTTTTTCTTTAATCTTACACTTTCTTACACTCTTCTGTCATACTACAACCTAAACAATACCATACAGAGGGGTCTATGATGAAAATTTTAAATTTTAGGGTATTCAATCCTAAACCAAAAACAAACCGCTCACAATACAAGAACCCAACCATATCGCACGCTCTTCCTCGTCCTAAATGATATGGATATAATATTCAGCGATGTTATTTGACATGCTCATGATCGTATGGTATGGTCACGGCTGTGCTCAAATCTCGAAATAGAAATGCATGACTGTGCGCTATCATCGCATTCAGAGAATCCTATTTCGGGATTTGGGCTATGCATTTTATAAAAACTGTTAAACCAAACATACTATAATCACAAAAATAAACAAGGAGTAATGTCAGATGAAACTATTCAGCAGAGTAATTTTGCCCCTATTGCTCATCCTCTACATCGCTATCGAAACCTACGCCAAACTCAACCACACCTCTATTTGCAGTACCACAGGCTGTGAGCTCGCGGGTGAATTGTTGAGATTTAACAGTCTCTATCTCAACTATTTTGGAGCACTTGGAGCACTCGCCGTTGCTTTTTTTGGATGGCTCTCCCTCAAACGGGAAGGTTTTGAAACGCTTTTCTATATCACGCTCTATGCTGCGATTGCTTTTGAATCTATCATGATCGCCTTTCAGGTACTTGCCAACCCTGAGCCCTGCATCTTTTGTCTCGGTGTCTATGGTGGGCTACTCGCTATCGCACTCTTTTCCAGCTGGCGATACCTACTCTATGCCATGCCCGCTATAGCAGCATTATTTATCTCTATGGCATCCCTCACCATCACACAAAACAGAGCCATGGTCACAGAAAATGGCACCTATCTCATCCATTCTGAGAGTTGCCCTCACTGCAAAAATGTCAAAACCTATTTTGCAGAACATGCTATCGACTACCAAAAGCTCTCTGTGTATGATGTCAATACCCGATTTTTCATCAAACAGCTCGATATCAACTCCATCCCTGTACTCGTCATCAAAGACAAGCTCACCACCAAAGTCATCAAAGGCGATAAAGCCATCATCGCCTACTATGAAACCCTCAACAAATCCAGCAAAGAGAGCGGCACAGAAGCAGAAATCCCAGAAAATACCTACAAAGCCAAGGATGATGGATGCAGTGCCTCGGTCATTCAGCAGACAGACGCTGGATGCAGTGAAGACGCAGCCATACCATTGCGATAATAAAATGTTTGCCTCCTCGAAATGTCATATCAAGGAAACCCTATGAAACTCGTCCTGCTAGATGCACAAACTTTAGGTGATGACCTAGATCTCAGCCCCCTCAAGCAGTTTGGAGAGCTCATCACCTACCCCATCACCGCTACAGAAGAGACTGCCATACGTATCCTAGATGCAGAAGTAGTCATCACCAACAAGGTCATCATCGACAGAGCACTAATGGAGCAGTCCAAACAGCTCAAACTCATCTGTATCGCAGCTACAGGGATGAATAATGTCGATCTCGAAGCCGCCAAGGAGTTAGGTATCACAGTCAAAAATGTGGCAGGCTACTCTACCCGAAGCGTGACACAGCATACCTTTGCTACAGCACTCTACCTCATCGAAAAACTAGACTACTACAACCATGTAGTCAAGAGCCAGGCATGGTCAAATCAGTCACTCTTTACCGATGTCTCCAAGCCCTATTTTGAAATCGCAGGCAAGCAATGGGGGATTATCGGCATGGGTGGTATCGGGCAAGAGGTGGCCAAAATCGCTACTGCCTTTGGTGCTACCATCAGCTATCACTCTACCAGTGGCAACAACACGAATCAACCCTATCCCCACAAGAGTCTCGAAGCACTCCTCCAAGAGTCCGATATCCTCTCCATCCATGCCCCACTCAATGACCAAACCCTCAATCTCATCAATCAGGGCAACCTCCCCATGCTTCGAGATGGAGCGATTCTGCTCAATATGGGCAGAGGTGGCATCGTCAACGAGATGGATCTGGCAGCAGAGCTTGATAGGCGAGCACTCTACGCAGGACTAGATGTCTCCACCAAAGAGCCCATCGAAGCAGACCACCCACTCCTACACCTCACGCATCCCGACAGACTCCTGCTTACCCCGCATATCGCATGGGCAAGTATCGAAGCGAGAAAAAAGCTGTTGGAGGGTATCGTGGAGAACATTAGAGCAAGCGTTGAGCGTTGAGCGTTGAGCGTTGAGCGTATAAAACGCTGTTCTATTTTAATGGAAGAGAAGCTTATTGAACATAGATATCTCAAGGAGATTTTAAAAAGAATGAACATAGCACTTTTACAAAACCTAAATAGTATAATAAAAACCCAAGGCTCCCCATGCTAGACCTCCTCATCATCGGTTCTGGCGGTGCGGGGCTCACCGCAGCTCTCACGGCCCATGAGGCAGGACTCAGTGCCACAGTCGTCACCAAAACCCTCCCTACCCAAGCCCAAACCTGTATGGCACAAGGCGGCATCAATGCAGTCGTAGGAGGAGGTTTGATGCCTGTTCACACATCCAAAAAACATCCAGACTCGATCCAATCACATATAGCAGATACGCTCACCTCTGCCCATTCTCTTGCCGATCCACGGAGAGTAGCACAGATCTGTCAGGCTGCGCCAGAAGCGATACGATGGCTAGGGCAGATCGGAGTGCCTTTCGACACCGACCCATCCAATCTCTCTCAGCGTCAGCTAGGGGGTGCCACCCATCCGCGTGCTTGCTACGCTCAGGACTATACAGGGCTCAAACTCCTCCATACACTCTATGACAGATGTGTCGCAAAGGGCATCGAGTTTGTCACCGAACACTACCTCATAAACCTCATCATCCATAGAAATCAGACCACTCATCAAGTAACAGGTGCTACATTTTGGGATATCCAAAAAGGCAAAATAGTCGCTATCCAAGCAGACAGAACCATCATCGCCACGGGTGGTTTTGCTGGTCTCTATCATGCACATACCACCAACAGCTATGGCTCTACGGGGGATGGTATCGCGGCAGTGCTGCGTGCCGGGGGATCAGTGAGTGATATGGAGTTTGTGCAGTTTCATCCTACCGCACTCTCAGACTCAGCTATCCTCATCTCAGAGAGTGCCAGAGGAGCAGGGGGCTATCTCATCGACCACCACGGAGAGCGATTTACCGATGAGCTCGCCCCTAGAGACGAAGTTGCCAGAGCGATTTTTAACCAGATTAGACAAGGCCATCACGTCCGACTCGACATCAGGCACCTAGGCAGAGAAAAACTAGAAGCACTCATGCCCCAAGAGCTACACCTCTGCCAACTCCATGCGGGTATCAATCCGATAGAAGAGCCCATATCCATCATGCCCGTAGCCCACTATACCATGGGCGGTATTGAAGTAGAGGAGGATTTTGAGATCACAGGACTCACCCACTGTTATGCCATCGGAGAGTGTGCCAATATCCATCTGCATGGTGCTAACCGCTTGGGAGGAAACTCTCTCATGGAGATCATCGTCTCGGGCAGAAGCGTTGTAGAGAACATCATAGGGCATTGTACTCCCATGACGGCAACCAGCAAAATCGCACAGGCCACATCTACACAAATCGCACATGATGAGGCAGTGATAGAGAAGATCTTTGCCAAGCCCAATGAAATAAACTTTTACACCAAACGCAAAGTGCTTGGCAAACTCATGTACAAGGATGTCGGCATCCTACGAGAGAGGCACACACTCCACGAAGCCCAACGCTATCTCAAGGAGATTTATGAAAAACTCTCCATCATGGGAGCAGGAGACAAGGCCAGAGAGCACAACCAAAACCTGGTCGAATTCCTAGAGTTTCGCAATGCAATCCTCCTAGCAAAATGTACGCTACAGAGTGCCATCATGAGACAGGAGAGCCGAGGAGCCCACTACAGAGAGGATTTTCCTATCGAACGAAAGGATTTGGAGCAGCATTTTGTATGCCAGCTTGAAGCGGAGGAGATTCTATGCAGCTAACCATTCAAAGGGCAGACAGACAAGAGACCTTTACTCTCGCAGCAACCAAAGCCACCACCCTGCTCGCAGCCCTATATGAGATCAAAAGCAAGCTTGACCCTACCCTCACTTTTGGGGCAGGATGTCGCAGTGGGGTTTGTGGGAGCTGTGCCGTGCTGGTCAATGGCAAAGAGCAGCTCGCCTGCTGCTATACCTACCAAGCAAATGACCGCATAGAGCCACTCCGCTATCACCCAGTGCTACGAGACCTCAAGGTAGACAAGCATCGGGCACACAAGACGCTGGAAGCGGTTCTTTGTCAGGGAGGGGACACCCCGACCTACGGAGGAGATGACTCCCAAAAGGTTCAGGTACAGACCAACTGTATCCTATGTGACAGCTGTTACTCTGCTTGTCCTGTGCTGGCGGTAAATCCTGAGTTTTTGGGGCCTTTCGCACTGACAAAAGCATGGCGGTATGTCGTAGGAAGAGGGCAAGCCCAAGAGATTGCCCCTACGATTGAAACCATTCAGAAAAATGGGATTTGGGACTGTACTCTGTGTGGCGAGTGTACCGTAGCCTGCCCCCAAGGCATCGACCCCAAAACAGATATCATGATGCTCAGAGGCGAATCAGGCAAAGCTGGCTACAGTGATCCTAACTTTAGTGCGATGGATTTTGGTATACCTGATTTTGGGGGTAGGTTTGGGTTTTGATTTGGCATAAAGACTTGATACTACTCTATAGTGGTTTGTATATAGG
>CAZEIN010000058.1:0-4921 GCA_964512425.1 uncultured Sulfurovum sp. | reverse complement strand
ACAGGAATTGAACAAATTGAAATGATATTAGAAATGGCATACAATGAAGTAGCAACAGTATCTAATAGATATATTGCCATCTTAAATGAGTTGTTTTCTAACAAAACACAGGAAGAAGAACAAGTGGATACAGCGATTTTTTGAGCTTTAAAGCTTCGATTAGATAAAATCTAAAATACCGAAGTCTCAAGTCGTAAGTCCACTTATCCTTCAGTTCAGTCGTTGCGTTTATGGGAGATATATTAAAGAGCACCCCTAAATTACAATACCCACTTCATGGTATCTCCAACACCCCACCACAAAACCAGCAAGACCAAGACAACTCCAGCGTGCGACCCATGGCTGTGCATCGGGCAAGACTGAAGCCTCACGGTCATGAATTTCTAAATTTGCCACGGCTGAACCTACGGAATTTATGATATAATGCCGACAATCTAATCTATCGAAAGAATATCATACCATGCAAGAAACAGTTTTAAAAAAAGTTGCCATATTGGGTCGCCCTAATGTAGGCAAATCTTCACTCTTTAACCGTCTGGCACGTCAGCGTGATGCCATCACTTCTGATATGAGTGGCACGACCCGTGACATCAAAAAACGTATCGTTACTATCTCAGGCAATCGTGATTTCGAGGTCATCGATACGGGTGGTATAGACTACAGCTCAGACCTCTTTTCCAAAGTCGCAGAATTCTCGCTCAAAGCAGCAGATATGGCAGATATCATCATCTATATGGTTGATGGCAAAACCATCCCTGATGAGGAGGATAGAACACTCTTTTATGAGCTCCAACAGCAGGGCAAACCACTCGCTCTGGTCGTCAACAAGATTGATAATGACAAAGAGGAGGAGCGATATTGGGAGTTTTTAGAGTTTGGTGCTGACAGAACCTTTCCAATGTCAGTGAGCCACAACCGCTATTTTAATGATTTTTATGAGTGGCTAGAGGAGTATATCCCTGCCAAAGAGGAGCCTGAGACGGTAGAGGTCATAGAGGAGGAAGAGGAGGAGATGTCACTAGAGGATTTTCTAGAGCACGATACCCTCGATCTCCCCACGGAGAGCCGCTCTCTCAAAGTCGCCATCATCGGACGGGTCAACACAGGCAAAAGCTCCCTGCTCAATGCCCTACTAGGTGAGGAGCGTTCAGTCGTCAGCGATGTGGCAGGTACAACCATCGACCCCATCGATGAGACCATCACACATGGGAACTACGAGATCACCTTTGTAGACACAGCAGGTATCCGTCGCCGTGGCAAGATACTAGGCATCGAGAAGCATGCCCTCAGCCGTACCGAGGCGATGCTAGAACAGGCTGATATCGCCCTACTCGTCCTCGATGCTACAGAAAAAGTCTCAGAACTCGATGAGCGTATCGCAGGCATCACGGAAAAGTTCAAGCTCGGTACCGTCATCGTGCTCAACAAATGGGATGTCAGGGGAGACAAGACCTACGAAGAGGCGGTTGAAGAGGTCAGAGACGAGCTCAAATTTCTCAGCTACGCTCCGATCCTCACCATCTCAGCACTGACAGGTCAGCGTGTCCACCGCCTCCTAGATGAAGTCACCAGCATCTACCAACGCTATGCCCAACGCATCACCACCAGCAAGCTCAATGAGGTGCTACGCAAAGCGATGAGACGACACCACGTACCCACCCACAACGGTGCTGTAGTCAAAATCAAATTTGCCACCCAATACGAGAGCAAACCCCCAAAAATCGCCCTCATCGTCAACCGCCCCAACTATCTACACTTTAGCTATGTACGCTATCTGGCAAATGCCTTTAGAGAAGCATTCGATTTCGAGGGCGTACCACTAGATATCGTCACACGAAAACGCGGAGAGAGACCGGAGGACTAGAAAGGTCCTAGTAGGGTGCGTTTGCCAACGCACCTTTAGCCCAGCCCATATATTATAAACCCAAACTATGCAATAGAATTTCCAAAGGTGTATTAGCAAACACGCCCTACACAAACAAATTTCACAAAATTCCTAATTCCTAATTCCTAATTCCTAATTTTCCTGCTATAATTTGCAAAAACTATAGCAGGAACTCTCATGCGCGTACTCAACGGACTACAATCCTCTGGCACTCTACACATCGGCAACTACTTTGGAGCCATCAAACCTATGATGGAACTCCAAGATGACAACGATATGTTTATGTTTATCGCAAACTATCATGCTCTGACTTCGCTCACAGACGGTGAAGCCCTCAAAGCCAACACTATGGATGCTGCCATCAGCTTCCTCTCTCTAGGGCTAGATCCCCAGAAGAGTACCTTTTGGGCACAAAGCGATGTCAAGGAGGTGCTAGAACTCTACTGGATACTCTCCGCCTATACCCCCATGGGACTACTAGAGCGAGCACACAGCTACAAGGACAAAGTCGCCAAAGGCATCGGAGCCAACCATGCACTGTTCTCCTACCCCGTCCTCATGGCAGCGGATATCCTGCTCTATGATTCACAGATTGTACCCGTAGGAAAAGATCAGATCCAACATGTCGAGATGACCCGTGATATCGCCATCAAGTTCAACAACGACCACGGAGAGATCCTCACCATCCCAGAGTACAAAGTAGACGAAAATGTCGCTACCGTCCCAGGCATTGATGGTGCCAAGATGAGCAAAAGCTATGGCAACGATATCAGCATCTTCTTGGAGGAAAAACCACTCCAAAAGCTCTGCAACAAGGTCGTCACCGACTCCACTCCTATGGGAGAGCCCCTAGAGTGGGAGGAGTGCAATGTCTATGCCCTAGCCAGCCTCTTTCTAGACGAAACCACCAAACTAGAGCTCCAAGATCGCTACCAAAGTGGAGCCGAGGGCTACGGACACTTCAAAAAGTACCTCAAAGAGCTCATCTGGGAAGAGTTCGCCCAAGCCAGAGAGAAGCGTGCCTACTACCTAGAGCATACCGATGAAGTCAGAGAGATACTACACGCCGGAGCAGACAAAGCACGCAAGATCGCTGCTGCCAAAATGGAAGTGATTCGAGATGCTGTGGGGATACTATAAACTCCCATGACCAATATCACTTTCACTCCAGCAGAAAAAGAGCGTCTCGTCCAAAAACTCAAGCACTATTTTGCAGAAGAGCTCGATCAAGAAATTGGACAGTTTGATGCAGAGTTTTTGCTAGATTTTTTTGGTGAAAAGATTGGCGTATACTATTATAATCGTGGACTCAACGATGCCCAAGATATATTTAAAAGCCGCATGGAGAGCATCAGTGACGCCATCTATGAGCTCGAAGAGCCTACAGAGTTTTCAGGGAGGTAGTCTCGCACCAACAAGACCAAATGATAGGCATTGATCGCTGCCAGCAGACTATTGAGCCAGACCATCGGCCAAGCATCGATCAAAATCGCATACACTGTGATAATCAATGCCCCGACAACATTGAGCAATCGCAAGATAAACATCGACTTTCCGATAAACGAACTCACCACAAAAGCCATCCCCGCATACCCCAATATCTCGACACTACTCATATCACAATCCTCTCTATGATGCACTGTTGTGACGCAACAATCTCTGCCACAAACGCACGATCTATCTCACCTGTAGCATAGAGTGACAGACTAGAGGGCTCTCCTGATAAAGAGAGTTGCAACAGCGACTGTAACCGCTTGCTAATCGCCTCTCCAGTCTCGATGAGTGTCACCTCATAGCCCATCACCTCCCTCATCACTCCAGCTACCAACGGATAATGCGTGCAACCCAAAACGATTGTGTCCACTCCTGCCTCACGCATGGGACAGAGCCAGCCCTCTAGCATCTGTCGAGTCCGTGGACTATCCACCTCCCCTGCCTCAATCCGCTCAACCAACTCTGGACATGCTTGTTCAAAAAGCACCAACTCCGTACCGCCATAGAGACTATCTGCCAGCTCCTGATACTTGTCTCCCCTCAACGTAGCAGGTGTTGCGAGGATGCCTATTTTGCCACTGCGTGTCACTTGCATAGCAGGCTTGATCCCTGGCTCTGTACCGATAATGACCAGATCAGGAAACATACTACGTAGTTCACCAATCGCTGCGGATGTAGCTGTATTGCAGGCGATTACCAGCGCATCGATCTGATGTGTCTCTATAAAGTATCGGGTAATATCCAGGGAGTATTGGAGGATGCGATTGGTAGTCTTTTCGCCATAGGGAGCATGCACAGTATCGGCTAGATAGATAATTTCTACATCAGATAACAAAGAGAGTATGAATCGGACAACGGTCAAGCCACCCAAACCAGAGTCAAATACGCCAATCTTCACCTATTGCCTACTCTCTGCTGCTTGCTACCTAAGAGAGCTACGCTCCCTCATTCATAATCGACAAAAACTCTTCATTGGATTTCGTTTTGCTCATCTTGGTAAAGAGGAATTTTAGACCCTCTACTTCTTCCATGTTCTGCATCGCATTACGGATTGCCCAGACCTTTTGGAGGGTTTCTGGGGTGACGAGGAGTTCCTCTTTTCGTGTGCCTGATTTGGTGACATCGATGGCTGGGTAGATACGGCGATCTGCAACGTGACGGTTGAGAACAATCTCAGAGTTTCCTGTACCCTTGAACTCTTCAAAAATCACTTCATCCATACGGCTACCTGTATCGATCAATGCAGTCGAAACAATGGTAAGCGAACCACCAAACTCGATATTACGTGCCGCACCAAAGAACCGCTTAGGCTTATGCAGGGCATTGGCATCCACACCGCCTGAGAGGACTTTACCAGAGCTAGGTGTCACAGTGTTATACGCACGAGCGAGTCTCGTGATAGAGTCGAGCAGGATAATGACATCTTTGCCCAACTCCACACGACGTTTGGCTTTTTCGATGACCATCTCAGCTGTTCGCACATGGTTCTGTGCTGGCAAGTCAAAGGTGGAGGCATACACTTCGCCCTTGACTGATCTCTGC
>CAZEIN010000057.1:0-1765 GCA_964512425.1 uncultured Sulfurovum sp. | reverse complement strand
CGCATAGGGCAACTTCAGGCACTCATTACACTCACCAAAGATTCCCTCAAACTCAAAGAGAGTGAGCTCGAAAAACTCAATCAACTCCTCCTCGCGCGCAATAGTAAAGTGGATACACTGAGTAACAAAGTAGTGCTACTGCAAAATCTCATTCAAGAGAGCAATACTACGTTAGAGCAAAAACAGAAAAAACTCCAAGAGTATGTAGGTCGTGTTATCGTACTCTCCAACAGTCTTACCGACAAAGAAGATGAACTCAAACTCAAAGATGCAAAGTTAGTAAGCTTGCTAGAAGCAGTTGATAAGAAAAAAACCAAGTATGATACGCTCATCACTAAACTGCAGAGCCAAAGGGCACAGATTAAATCACTCACAGGCATCAAGCTCAAAGTTATCTCTGCTCTCAAGGAGACATTGGGAGCAAAAATCAATATAGATAGAAGCAGTGGGGCGCTCAGGCTCTCCTCAAACATACTTTTTGACAAGGGCAGTAGTGCACTCAAAGAAAAATCCAAGACGGAGCTCAAGAGTGCATTTGAGGACTATATAGGGGCACTGGTGACCAATGAAGCGATTAGACCACATTTGGATCGTATCGTGATAGAAGGACATACGGATAGCGATGGTACCTATTTGCTTAACCTTAAACTCTCACAGGAGAGAGCCTTGGCAGTGATGAACTACCTCTTGACCCTACCTATTGCACAGAAGTATAATCTCAAAAAGTATCTGGTTGCTAGTGGACGAGCATATCTTGACAATATCAAACAAAATGGGATAGAAGATAAAGATGCTTCTAGAAGGATAGAGATCCAATTTCAACTGAAAAATCAAGATGCCATGCATGAAATAGAAAGGATACTAGATGATGGAAAACAACTCTTTTAACCATTTAAACCTCGCACTGGCGTCTAAGCGATTGTCTAAGAGACTAAAAAAGATGCGAGAGAAGCAAGCAGCATATAAGGAGATAAAGCAAAAGAAAAGAGGGGTGTTTTCAACTCTTTTTCATTGGTTAAAGGATAGGAATCGTATAGATATACATAATAATTCTTACAGGAGGGATATATGGGATGGATAGATAGTTTTTCACTCTATGATGTGTTTTTAGTTGCATTAGGATTGATTATCGCAAGTTTAGTACGTATCTTTTATGACTCATATAAAGAGAAGCAAAAATTAAAGCAGCTTGACCAGACATTGAGGGTTTATAATAATTCAATGGATATCTATGAAGAGGGTATTTTAATTATTTCTGATATCGACGAAGTGATCTTTGCAAACAAGGAAGCCCAACGCATTTTTCAGGCAAAAGAAGAAGAATTAACACTTCAGTATTTTAAGAAAAATGTACAGGTACGCTCAAATATTTCTGAAGATGAGTATGATTTTTTGCATGCCATTAAGGTACGTAGAAATATACCACATGCTTATATTGTTGTAAACTATATACCATTAGCAGTCTCTATAAATACGAGTAAATTCCATATGGGTTTTAACCATAATGATTCTTGGCGAATTGTCATCTTGCAAGATATCTCAGGTAAACTAGAGCTACAAGCTCGAATAGAGAGTATGAGGTCCTATAGAGATCTCTTGACGAACCTTCCTACGCGCTATCATTTAACCTCTGATCTAGTTTCCGTCATACTAAAGTCCGCACAAAATGAAACACATTCGGCTATAGCTATGTTCAGTATCAAAGATTTCATACATATGCAAGTATACAATAGTGTTGAAAAAATGGATATTACGATTAGAACTA
>CAZEIN010000056.1:0-2062 GCA_964512425.1 uncultured Sulfurovum sp. | reverse complement strand
CCCATGGCAGCGGGACATCTAGCCGATGGTACACCTATCGATCTAGCCACTGCCTTTGAGGCGGTCGGAGAGTTTGAAGCAGGAGAAATCACCGAGGAGAAACTCACCGAGATCGAGTGTAATGCCTGTCCAAGTGGCGGTTCATGCTCAGGGATGTTTACCGCCAACTCCATGAATACCCTCATGGAGGCGATGGGTATCGCCCTACCAGGTAACGGCACCATCCTCGCACTCACACCTGAGCGTACAGCACTCTACAAACAAGCTGCCAAACGTATCTGCGAAATCGCCAAGATGGAGCAGCGTGAGCGTGAGCAGTACAACCTACGCAATATCCTCAATGAAAATGCTATACGCAATGCTTTTGCTGTAGATATGGCAATGGGCGGTAGCTCCAATACGGTACTACATATGCTCGCTATCGCCAAAGAGGCGGAGGTGGATTTTAACCTCGCGGATATCAATGCGATCAGCAAACGCGTCTCTCATATCGCCAAAATCTCCCCCTCGCTCACCACAGTACACATGGAAGACATCAATGTCGCTGGTGGTGTCAGTGCTGTGATGCATGAAATGAAAAAGCGTGGAGATGACATCCTCATCGACAATCCTACCATCAGTGGGCAGAGCACCTATGAGAAAATCGCCGAGACAGAAATACTAGATACAAATATCATCCATACGATCGATAACCCCTACTCAGAAGTAGGTGGACTGGCCATCCTCTATGGCAACCTCGCAGAACAAGGAGCCGTCATCAAAACAGCTGGTATCATAGGAGATCGTGCCTTTACGGGAACAGCGGTTTGTTTCAACTCGCAAGATGAAGCCATAGAGGGTATCCTCGCAGGCAAAGTCAAAGCCGGCAATGTTGTCGTCATCCGCTACGAGGGCCCAAAGGGTGGTCCTGGTATGCAGGAGATGCTCAGCCCTACCAGTCTCATCATGGGCATGGGTCTAGGTGACTCAGTTGCACTCATCACAGATGGACGCTTCTCGGGAGCCACTAGGGGCGCTAGTATCGGTCATATCTCACCAGAAGCGGCAGAGGGAGGCATGATCGGTCTGCTCAAAGATGGAGATGAGATACATCTAGATGTAGACAAATATATCCTAGAAGTCGAACTCAGTGACGAGGAGATCACCAAGCGGAAAGCAGCCTTCAAGCCTGTCTTTAAAAAGCTAGAGAGCAGGTGGCTCAGACAATATAGGGCACTGGTGACCAATGCCAGTAATGGTGCGGTACTAGAGGCGGAGTAGTGGGATTTTACGGATGCTACCTTAGTAGGGACTGCGAAGGAACTTTGTCATTCCGTGCTTGACACGGAATCCATGGCCTATCTGGGTCTGATGGCTAGCAAAACCGTGGGTCCTGAATCGAGTTCAGGATGACATGTTGGTGTATTGTCAGGTTCTTTCACAGTCTCAGTAGCTTGAGGGTCTACCGAGTTAGTTAACTCTTCTTCCCCATTTGAATCGTGCATTATAGAAAGGTCTGTTGAGGCTGGAGATTACAACCCTATGTTTGGCAGAGCTGGCATGGATAAATTTGTTGCTTCCGATATAAATCCCTACATGGTTGACATACCCTCTACGCCTGCGTGAAGTATCAAAGAAGATCAAATCCCCTGGTCTGAGGTTGCCACGGCTCACATATTTGCCATAATAGGCCTGCTTTCTAGAGACTCTAGGGAGCTTAACTCCCTTACTCTTACGAATGACATACTGGGTAAAGCCAGAACAATCAAATCTATTTGGTCCCTCTGCACCCCACACATAACGTGTACCTAGATAGCGTTTTGCTGTTCGAATCACCTGTGAGCTTCCTCTACTCGATTTTCTGCTTTTACCATTGAATATCGCCAAGGCATTGCTTCTGCGTCTACTTTTTGTGTGTTTGGTTTTTGAAGCCACTCTGGTTTTTGTTTTCTTTGATTTTTTAATTTTGGCTTTGACCTTAGCTAGACGAGCTCTAACTTGTTTATTTTTGCTTTTTCTTTTGAGTGCAAGTATCATCCCTTTGCGCAATTTGCTTTTTCTAGTGAGTCCATTGTATTTGCGC
>CAZEIN010000055.1:0-6903 GCA_964512425.1 uncultured Sulfurovum sp. | reverse complement strand
ACAGGTGTTACGGGCTTGGCATTGGGGGATCACCTGCATTTTGGTGTACTGATACAGGGTGTCGAGGTCTGGCCATTGGACTGGATGAAGGGCAACTGGATCAAAAAAAATATTGATAAAGTTTTTCAAAAAGCAGATAGGATTATTGGTAAGTCATAGATGCTACAAAGAACAATAGCCAAGCCTGTAGAGGTGATAGGAATAGGTATTCACAAGGGTAGACCAATTACTTTGAGATTAGAGCCCTTAGAAGCGGATAGTGGTATTCTATTTTATCGATCTGACCAAGGTGTAGAAATTCCTCTTGCTATTGCCAATGTGGTGGATACCTCTAGAGCAACAGTTATTGGAATGGATACCTTTACTATTTCAACGATAGAGCATTTTCTCTCTGCTGTCTATGCGTATGGGATTGATAATATTCGTGTTTCTGTAGACAGTGATGAGATACCTGTGATGGATGGAAGTGCAATCTCATTTTGTTTGCTTTTGGATGAGGCAGGCGTACAGGTACAAAATCAACCCAAAAAGGTCATCCAGATTGAAAAATGCGTGGAGGTAAGCATGGGAGAACGCTTTGCAAGGTTAGAGCCCGCACAGAGTGCAAGTTTTACATTTGAGATTGCTTTTCCCCACCCTGCGATACAGCGACAGTCATATCTCTACCATTTCAGCCGTAAAATGTTTGTGGAAGAGATTGCTCGTGCACGTACCTTTGGTTTTGCCAAGGATATTCAGAGTCTTCAGAGTAGGAATCTCGCTCTTGGTGCTAGCTTGCAAAATGCTATAGGTCTTGATAGTAAAAAGGTACTCAACAAAGAAGGACTACGCTTTGAAAATGAATTTGTAAGACATAAAATTTTAGATGTAATGGGAGATATGATGGTCACAGGAGGACATATTGTTGGTAAATATACAGCCTTTGCTAGTAGCCACCAACTTAATCATGCATTAACTAAAAAACTTTTTGAAGCATCAGATAACTATAGCTATGTAACAGTCAATCAGCTCAAAAATCCACTATACGAGATGCATTTTGCCTAAAACAACCCTATTGATCAACAGTATTGCCGTACCCCTGCAGATAGGACTCTATCAAGCAGGACAGTGTATAGAAAAACGAGAACCAGAGGGACAGACCTCAGAAGTGCTATTGCCAGAACTTGAAGAGTTGTTAGAGCAATACAGTATAGAAAAGATACTCTATGTCAATGGTCCAGGCAGTTATATGGCGATCAAGCTTACCTATATTGTGCTACGTACCATAGAGATGATTCGTGGGATAGGTTTTGTTGGGGTGAGTGCGTTTGAGCTCAATGGAGGCAAACCAATCAAGGCGATAGGGCACCTCTACTTTACCAAGGAAAAAGAGACTATAATTACGCAAAAGTTTGACGAAAAAGTCATGCAGGAGTTTTGGCTGCCCGATGATTTGAGTGCACTCTCTTTGGAAAAAGAGAATACGCCACACTATATACTCCCTGCTGTATAAAGGTTTGATTTGCAGATAACAGTTCCCGCTACCAGTGCCAACCTAGGACCGGGGTTTGATACCCTAGGGTTAGCACTAGATTTTCGCAATGAGGTGATCATTAAACCCTCACGTTTTTTGAGTATCTCTACCCATGGAGAGGGGGCAGAAAACCCAAAGATTAAGAAAAATACCCTCTTTCTCAATGTATTTAATAAACATTATCGCAGACTTAGCGGCAAACACAATACATTTCGTTTTGAGTTTATCAATAGGATTCCTATCTCACGAGGTATGGGCAGCTCCTCTGCCGTGATTGTTGCTGCCATTACGGCTGCACATGTGGCATCAGGTACCAAATATAACAAAAGGGCGATACTCAATCTCGCACTCAAGCATGAGCCACACCCTGACAATATCACACCCTGTGTGATGGGTGGTTTTAACGTTGCCTGTGTCGAAGGCAATCGTGTTTTTAGCAAGAAGCGTCGCTTGCCAAACCATCTGCGTGCCGTGCTTGTTGTGCCAGATCGTACCATCTCTACCTCACGCTCTAGGCATGTACTGCCCAAGCACTATAGCAAAGAGGAGATGATTTATTCGCTCTCTCGCGCAGCCTATATGACGGCTCTGTTTATGAGTGAGTCATGGGACCAACTCCGTATCGCCTCCAAAGACAAAATTCATCAGGACAGACGGATGCGGATGATGCCAGAGCTTATCGATGTGCAAAAAACAGCACTAGATGGAGGGGCATTGATGAGTACACTCTCTGGTAGCGGGTCTACATTTTTCTCACTCTGTTATGAGGATGATGCGGATGCCATTGCCACAGTTTTACAAGAAAAGTTTCCTCATTTTAGAGTGATGACAAAGAAGTTAGACAACCACGGAGTGATTACCCGAGGCTAGAGGGCATGCCCCCTTAAACTCTTTTGGGTATAATATCGATGAAAAAAAACAATCCTATACGCATGTGCATCACTTGCCGAAAAAGAGAATCCCAAAAGACATTGATGAGACTACAGTTGGTTGATAACAGTATCGTTACATATCAGGGCTTTGGTAGAAGTATCTATCTCTGTCAGGAGTGTAGCCTCAATGAAAAAAAGATGAATGGCATGGCAAAGCGTTTTAAGGTAGCACGTAGTGAAGTATCTACGATTTTGAAGGAGTTAGAAAAGAATGGATAAAGTAAAGATCCAGGAGATTGCAGCAGAAGCTGGAATGTCCAACAATGATATGCTAGACAAAGCCAAAGCGTTAGGCTATGATGTAAAAGTTGCACAGAGTTCTATCGGTTTAGATCAAGCCGCGGCACTCATGGACTATGTGATGACAGGCATATTGCCTAAAAAACCAGAAGCAGTGGTAGAAAAACCGAAACCTGCTCCTAAAAAGGCAACACCAAAAGCTGCAAAAAAAGTAGAAGAGAAACCTAAAATAGATGTTTCTAAGAAAGCAGATGCAGTTGCAGCTAAGGTACCTAAAGAGTCAATAGCAAATGAGCCAGTTAAAAAAGAATCAGTTGAAAAAGAATCAGTTGAAAGCGAACGGGCGTCTAAAGCTCTAGTCGAAGAATCTCTTTCACTTAAAGAAAATGTTGAGGCTAAGGTTGCTGAGAAAACTACAATACCAAAAGAGGTAGCCAAAGAAGTACCTATCATAGAGCAAAAAGTTGTAGTAGACGAGTCCAAGCCAGAGGAAGCCCCTATTAAAGAGGAGAAAAAAGAGGAGCCCGAAGCAGAAGAGGCACCCAAGAGAAGACCCAGAAGAATACTGGGTCGACGAGGTATCACTATCGTCAAAAAAGCAAAGCCAGCTCCTGGTAAAGCCAATCGCAGTATCTCTCTGTCTGGATCAGGTGGTGGACAGCCAACTCCTCCTAAGAAAAAGAAACCAAAGAGAATAGCAGAAGCCAAAGAAACGGGCTCTAGAATGGAGATTCTGGGAGACAGAAGCCTCGGTGGTTCTGTAGAGCTTTATGAAGAGGAAGAGGTAGTGCTGTTGGACTTCTCTGACAAGAACATCTATGAAGAGATGAAACGTCAAGAGGAGAAGCGAAGAGCAGAAGCCAAAAAGCGCGCAGCAGAGGGTGGCGGTCAAAATAGACAGCACTTTAGACCACAAGGCAAACGCTCTATCAGACGTGGCGGCAAAAAGAAAAAATATATCAGAGTAGAATCTGAAGAGAAGGTCAGTGTGATAAGTATCCCCGAAGATGTAAGAGTATATGAATTTGCCGAAAAGGTTGGCAAAAATGTAGGTGAGGTGGTTAAAGTCCTCTTTACACTAGGTACAATGGTGACCAAAAATGACTTCTTGGACAAGGACGCTATCGAGATACTCGCAGAAGAGTTTGAGGTAGAGGTCAAGACCATTAATCCACTAGATGCATTGGATTATGTTGATGTCTATGATGCGTGTGATGATGTCAACTCAGAGACTAGAGCACCAGTCGTGACGATTATGGGTCATGTTGACCATGGTAAAACCTCACTCCTAGATAAAATCAGAGCAACCAAAGTAGCAGACAAAGAGGCCGGTGGTATCACACAGCACGTGGGTGCCTACCAAGTAGAGAAAAATGGTCAAAAGGTCACTTTCATCGACACCCCTGGTCACTCAGCCTTTACGGAGATGAGAGCCAGAGGAGCCCAGGCTACAGATATCGCGATTGTGGTTGTAGCAGCAGATGATGGCGTGATGCCTCAGACCAAAGAGTCTATCTCTCATGCCAAAGCAGCGGGTGTACCAATCATCATCGCAATCAACAAAATGGACAAAGAGTCTGCCAACCCAGACAATGTCAAGTCTCAGTTAGCTGAGATGGATATCCTCTCTATAGATTGGGGTGGAGAGTATGAGTTTATCCCTGTTTCAGCACACTCTGGACTGGGTATTGATGACCTGCTAGAGACGATTCTCGTGCAAGCAGAGGTGATGGAGCTCACTGCTGATGCTACTAGAAATGCCAAAGCAGTGATCGTAGAGAGCTCATTGGAAAAAGGCTTTGGCTCTGTTGCCAATGTCATTATCAAAAATGGTACCTTGAATGTTGGTGATACTGTCATTGCAGGTACTACATTTGGACGTATCAAAAACCTGATTCTCGATGATGGTACACGTGTCAAATCTATCGGGCCTAGTACCCCAGCCGCAGTCGTAGGACTCCAAGCAGTACCCAAGGCAGGTGAAGTACTCATCACTATGGATAGCGAAAAAGATGCCAGAGAGCTAGCCAACAAGCGAAAAGAGTACATGCGTACCAAAGAGCTCTCCAAGAGTACCAAAGTTTCTATCGATGAGTTGGGTGCATTGATTGCTGAGGGGCAGATCAAAAAGCTCCCACTCATCGTCAAAACAGATGTCCAAGGATCACTTGAAGCAATCAAAGGAGCCCTAGAAGAGCTCAAAAATGAAGAGGTCAAGGTCGAGGTCATTCACCAAGGTGTCGGTGGTGTCACAGAGAGTGACGTGACACTAGCAGATGCCAGTGAAAATGCGATTATCGTAGGATTTAACGTGCGTCCTACAGGCTCTGTCAAGAGCAAGGCCAAAGAGCTGGGCGTAGAGATCAAAACCTACTCTATCATCTATGATATCATCGATGATGTCAAAGCACTCCTCGGTGGTCTCATGAGCCCAGTAGTCAGTGAAGAGGTTACAGGTCAGGCAGAGGTCAGAGAGACCTTTACTGTAGCCAAAGTCGGTACGATTGCTGGCTGTAAAGTTTCTGATGGTAGCATTGAGCGTAATGCTAGTGCAAGACTCATCCGTGATGGAGTAGTAATCTACACAAGTAAGATTAGCTCACTCAAGCGATTTAATGATGATGTCAAAGAGGTCAAAAATGGATATGAGTGTGGTATCATGCTAGAGAATTTCAATGATATCAAAGAGGGTGATGTCATCGAAGCCTTCAAAGAGGTGGAGGAGCAGGCAAGCCTATGACCCCTGCTGAGATCAAACGCAAACGTACCGAGTCCGTACTCAAAGAGCTTCTCCCCGAAGCGCTAGGTACATTGGATGATGAGCGTATCAACCATCTGGGTGTGACAGAGGTGGTCTGTTCACGTGGACGCTATGATGCTAGAGTCTATCTCGATCCGATTGGTTTGGATGAGAAAGAGCAGGGCGAAGCCCTCAAGCAGCTACGCAAAGTCTCTCCCCATCTGAAAAACCATATCCGTGACAGTGAGGGCTGGTTCAAGGCTCCCAATTTTGTCTTTGAGTTTGATACCCATTTAGAGCATATCAGCAAGATGGACGCACTTTTCAAGCAGATAGCAACCCAAACAGAGAGTGAGGACACAGATGAATCTTGAACAGCAGATAGCAACGGTCATCCGTGCCAACGGAGCAGCATTTTATGATACAGAAACTGCCTCAGAGGGCGAACAGACGATCTACAGGGTTTATGTAACCCAAGAGGGTGGCATCAGTCTCGACCTCTGTGCAGAGATATCCAGAGAGCTCTCTCCACTCCTAGATGTCAACCCTCCCATGGGCGGCAAATACACCCTAGAGGTCAGCTCCCCAGGACTAGAACGCAAACTCACCAAGCCCAAGCATTTTCAAAACTCAATCGGTGAAAAGATCAAGTTCAAAATCATCGGCGTAGACAAAGGCAAAGGCACCCTCATCGCTGCGGACGACCAGGGTATCACCGTAGAGACCAAGCATGGCGAAGAGAGCTATGAGTATGGTCAACTAGGGACTGTTAAAACCTATATTGAGTGGTAACGTAGCAGGCTCAGTCAAACCAAACGCATAGCCACAATCCCATAGCATGGTCACACACCATGCTGTTCTCGGGCAACTCCTCCTCTTTTATCTCTTCTAATTTGATATTTTTTCTTTGATACTTTTACGGTACAATATGGGTAGTTAATTTGCTTAGGGAGTATTGTGTATGTCCAATGAGGTATCTACTACCCATCATCTTTATGCCGTTATTAAAACTATTTTAGATGATGCACGTAATCATGTCTATCAAAAAGTCAATTTTATTATGGTGGAAGCCTATTGGAATATAGGTAAGCAGATAGTAGAAGAAGAACAAAATGGAAATTATAGAGCTGAATACGGTAAGGCACTTATCCAAGAACTATCTAAAAAACTGACTTCTGAATTTGGTAGAGGTTTTTCAAAACGAAACTTATGGAATATGAAGCAATTTTATATTGTTTATCCAAAAGTGCAAACACTGTCTGCACAATTGACTTGGAGTCATTATCAGCAATTGATACGTATAGACAATAAAAAACTCTTTATCTCCAAGTACAAGCTTTATCTACCTACAGAAGATGAGTTGAGGGCTGAGATTGGGAGGAATGTTTTGGGGTTCAAATGTTAAAAAATGTTATCTCAAAGTTTCTACCTAAAAAAATAGAAGATGTAAGTGTTCAAGCTAAACAAAAAAGTATAGT
>CAZEIN010000054.1:0-4034 GCA_964512425.1 uncultured Sulfurovum sp. | reverse complement strand
GATTTGCTAGGCTCTACGGGTTCTGGAATCTGATATTCATGATGCGTAGTAGCTGTCGTTTTAGCAATAGCAGAGTGATGTTTGGATGCTTCTTGGTACTGTTTGAGCCCTATATCATGATATCCTGAATCTTCTAGAACCTTTTTGTTTGGTGCTTGGACTTTTTTCTCTTCTGCAATAACGACTTTGTCGGTATCTTCTTTTGGTTCTCTGATTCTCTCCTCATGCTGCTTGAGAGATGCAATGGCACCTTTGTCATATCTCTCTGTTTCCAAGTCAAAGAGACCTTTTTTGAGGGTATTTACTAGCTCTTCGAGGCTTTTTATTCTGCTTTGAAGCATAAAAAGCCATACAATTAATCCAACAATCCACCATCCTGATATATACATACTATTCTCCTGATTTGCCACTGTGCCATAGGACACTCAACTCCCCTGCCAATCTCTTCGCACCTTTGAAATCTGCCTTGCCTGTACCCAGTTTGGGCAATGTGGCTACTTTGTAATATTCAGAGGGGACAAACAGAGGATTGAGTCCTAGCCCTTTGATCTGCTCTTGTAGTTTTGTTACCTCCATCTCTCCCTCTAGCAGTAACACCAGTTTTTCACCCTTTTTTTCATCTGGGAGTGCTGCGATGGCGATCTGGTCACTCTCTCCTAGACATTTGATGATCTCGCCCTCTACCAGCCCCAGACTCACCATCTCTCCTGCGATTTTGGCGAAACGGCTATAGCGATCTACGATAGTGAGGAATCCATCGGCATCGAGTCTGCCTTTGTCTCCTGTGATATACCAGCGGATACCCTCCATCTCTCGGATGACTGAGGCGGTCTTGTCGGGATCACCGATGTAGCCCTTCATAATCTGTGTACCACCGATGAGGATCATCCCCTCCTCACCCGTGGATAGCTCCTCGAAACTCTCAGGATCTACGATCTTGAAGCTGCTGCCAGGCAGGGGTAGTCCTACGGTACCAGGCTTGTTGCCTATCTGTGGTTTGAAGCTATCGAGCATCAGCACATCAGGGATATTGACCCCTGCTACAGGGGTGGTCTCAGTCGCACCATAGCCCTCATAAATCGTATGTCCAAACCGCTTCCTAAACGCCTCTCGTATCTCATCAGGGAGCTTCTCTGCACCAGCGACTACCATACGTAGACTCTGAAACATCAGAGGGTGTAGTTTGCGATTGCGGGCATAGAGACGGAAAAATGTCGCTGTCGCAAAGAGCATCGTCGCCTCATACTTGGCAGCCATCTTACCGATACCAAACCCATCAGTAGGATCTGGATGGCATGCTACAGGGATACCCTCTACTAGTGGTAGCAGAGTCGTCACCGTCAAGCCAAAGGAGTGAAATATGGGCAGTGTACCCAGTATCACATCCTCGTCACTGGGGTTGAGCAAGGTGGTGGTCTGCTTGATATTGCCCATCATGTTCTGGTGCGTGAGTTCGATGCCTTTGGGTGTGCCCTCACTACCACTGGAAAACAGTATCGCAGCCGTATCCTCTGGGCCGCGTTTTTGCAGATAGCATCTTGAGAGCATCCCGGCTGAGAGCAGTTTGACCTGTAGTAGCATCGCCAGTGACTCTAGCTTGCCTATCTGCTCTTTGATATCCTCTAGGTATATCACCTCTACACTCTCTAGTACTTCGCTAAGGTCAAACCCTTTGGCTTTGAGTCTGGTGACAAACTGCCTGGAGGCGATGACTGTCTCTATCTGGGCGATGCCTAATGCATGATGCAGGCTCTGCGTGCCACTAGAGTAGTTGAGATTGACCACAGTTTTGCCTAGTGTGAGTGCCGCCATGTTGCCCATCGATCCCCCGACTGAGGTAGGCAGTAGTAGCCCTATATTTTGTCTCTGTGCGAGTGGTTTTTTGAGCTTTTTTGCGATGAGTAGGGTGCCTGTGACAAATTTGTCATTGGAGAGCTCTACGCCTGTGGAGTCCGCCATGCAGAGTCTGCTTCCTGCCTCTTTGGCACGTGTGAGCCATGCCTCTTGGATGCTAGGGAGCCCCTGACTATACTGCTGCCAAGAGAGAATAGAGAGATCAAACACTGATTGCTTGACCTCTACAGGTGTACTGTGGATATCCATCATCTTACCAAAACTAATCGTAATCTCTTTGGAGGCATTGCGCTTCATCTTGCCAGAGGCATGAGAGAAGTTGTCCTCCCAAAGTCCGCGTAGATAAAAGGGCACAATGACCGCATTTTCTACCTCAGCAGCAGCCACTTGGAAGCCCTTTTTGAACGCTCCTAGGTGTCCGTTTCTGGAGAGATGCCCCTCAGGAAACAGGGCTACGGTATCGCCATTCTCCAGTGCTTGGCTTACCTTTGCCAATGCTGTTTTGCTCCCTCTGGTTGAGATAGGAATCACACCAAAGAAATCAAAGAACGGCTTGAGATACCATTTTTCATAATAGACCCTATCCATCACAAAACGGATCTGCTTGGGATAGGCGATCTGGAGCATCGCCCAATCGAGAAAAGAGACATGATTGCCTAGTAGCAACACGCCTTTGCCCTCTGGCTGGATATACTCCAAGCCCTCCACAGCGATACGGTAGCGAAATCGAAACAGCACCTTGACCAGATAACGCACCAGTGACTGAGGTAGCTTGACAAAGGTATAGAGCATCCCCACAAACGCAATCGTAGCCACCAAATAAAAGAGCGTACTGCTAGATACTTCCAGATACCCAAAGAGTGCAGTAATCACCAAAAAAAGGAACATAGAAAGGCTCTGCACAAAATTGTTGCCTGCGAGTACCTTGCCCAGCATCTTGGTAGGGGTAGCAAACTGTATCAGTGCGTTGAGTGGGACGATAAAGAGCCCTGCAAAAAGTCCAAACCCAAAAAGGTCAATCCCAAGTGCCGCCTGACTATGTAGTGAGGGAAGCAGATAGACAGTCAGGGCGATACCCAGTGCTCCCAGTGGGATAATCCCTGTCTCAATATAGCGACGACTAAATCTGCCTGCCAACAGCGAACCAGTGATGATACCCACGCCAGAGAGTGCCAGTAGTCCTTGGGCGACTACGGTATCGGTGATACCTAGCTCTCCCTTGAGATACTCTCCAAATATCGCTACAACCACCTGAGAGATCCCCCAAAAGATACTCAGACCCAAGATACTCAGCCAGACTGTCTCGTTCTTTTTGATGATGGAGAGATTGGCTTTGAGGTAGCCTAGATTTTTATACTGTTTGGTCTCAAAGGTGAGGCTCTCATCGATAGACTTGGCCTGACCTACTAGACGCTTGGCAGAGAGATACTCCAGTACACTCGCCCCGATCAGCAGATACCCCAGAGGCGCCACATACTGTAGTATCTCCTCGGGAGTGACCGTACGATCTGCCAACAGATTCTCAAACAAAAGTGAGTAGATCACCGCACCAGCGAGAATCGAGACGATGGTGACTGCCTGTACGAGTGCATTGGCAGCAGTGAGGCTGTCATTGCCAACCATCTCTTTGATCAGTCCATATTTGGCAGGGGAGTAGATCGCACTCTGAGCTGCCAGCACAAAGGTCAATCCAAACGCCACCCAAAACCACCCCATGTAGTAGCTCAGCAGTATGAGTACCGTAATACCAACAGCCAGCAGTGAGGCGTACTCTATGACCTTGGTCTTGGGGTATTTATCCGAGATATATCCCGCAGGTGAAAAGAGGAAAATAAACGGCAACAGAATCAAGCCATTGACAATCGCAGTCAACACAATCAGTTCAGAGCCCTCATAGGCCTTGAAGATAGTATTTTGTAGGATGATTTTATGTCCTAGGTCGGTCATCGCATTGAGGAAAATGATCAGAATATAGGGGGTAAACCCTGCGATACGAAAGAGTGTTTTCATGAGTGCTTCCTTTTGTCTGTATAGTATTGTGAGACGGTGTGCATGTTATAGATATAGGGTTTGAGCTTGAGTACCATATCAAAGAGTAGCTCATAGTGTGCGGCACTCTCTTTGGTCGTACGTGCGAACATCCGTGCTCCCGCTTCGCTCTCTAGCTTGGCGATGGTACG
>CAZEIN010000053.1:0-3139 GCA_964512425.1 uncultured Sulfurovum sp. | reverse complement strand
ACTCAACAATATCTCACTCATCCTGCATTTTATCCGTGACAATGCGAAAAATCAAGCCTTTGTCGAGGAGAAAATGGATGATTTTGTCAGTCGCGCCAAAACACAAATCGAATATATGTCTAGTACGATAGATGATTTTAGAGATTTTTATCAGCCCAGCAAAGAGAAGTCACATTTTTGTGTTCCTGAAGCGATTAGAACTACGCTGACGATTATGAGTACGGAGATTGAGAAGAACAATATAGTGGTTACTATCGAAGGTGAACCTTTGGTGGTTAATGGCTATGAGAATGAGTTCAAACAGGCGATTTTGAATATTCTCTCCAATGCAAAAGACGCAATTGTGTCAAAAAAGGCTCAAAAAGGGAAATTTCAAGGAAAAATTGCTATAACTATAACAGAAGATATCATTAGTATTTACAATAATGGTGGCTTTGCTGACATTGAAGTACTTGAGAGGATGTTTGAACCCTACTTTACTACAAAGTTTGAAGACAAAGGGACAGGCATAGGACTCTATATGACAAAAATGATTATAGAGAACAGTATGGGTGGTGAAATCACAGCCCAAAACAGAGATGAGGGTGTAGAGTTTATGATAAAGGGAATGAAATGATCAAAACAAGAGTATTATTATGCGAAGATGAAAAAGATGCCAGAGAGATATTAAGTTTTTATCTCAATACTATTTTTGAAGAGGTGGTTGTTGCCGAGGATGGACTAGAGGGATTGAAAACCTATCAGAGTAATCTAGAAAATGGTACAGCATTTGATTTGGTACTCACGGATATCAAGATGCCCAATATGAATGGCATGGAGATGCTAGAGACTATTCATGCCCTCAATAAAGACCAAAAATTTATCATTGTCTCTGCCTATCAGGATGAGGAGAAGCTACTCAAATCAATCAATCTGAGAGTGCTAGGATACTTTGTCAAACCTCTCAATGTGGATAATGTAATGAATATGCTCCAAAAAGCCAAAGAAGAAGTACTCCAAGAGCGAGAGAACAATATCAAGATCAACGCTATCTACACCTATGATAAAAATGAGAAACTACTCTATGAAGAGGGTAAAATAGTTAAACTCTCCAAGAGAGAGACGCAGGTACTCGATATTCTCATGCAGTCCAAAAGCAAGATTGTACCTACAGACAGATTCAAAGAAGAGATATGGGGAACTACTGAAAAACTAGACTCTACCTTTAGAACCGTGGTCAAGCGTCTCAAAGACAAGGTAAGACGGGATGATTTTATTCTTTCTCGTAAAGGGCAAGGATATATGATTGAGTAAAAAGGTAACATTTTTTAAATAATTATTATAAGCGTAGTAAAGCTTTAATGAAACTATCATGAAACTTTGATTATGATTGGCTATCCAAAAAATAAAAGGAGTTAAAATGTTAAAAGGTTCGTTTCTCAAAAAGGTTCTCGTCACTTCTGCTTTCTCGGCAATGCTAGTGAGTCAACTTAGTGCAGGCAAAGAGCAAAAGTATATCATCGCAACAGCTAGTACGGGCGGTACATACTATCCAGTGGGTGTAGGTATTGCAACCATTGCAAGTATCAAGCTCGCAAAAAAGCATAAAATGACTTTTTCTGCAATGACAAGTGCAGGAAGTAGCGAAAATATCAATATGATTGACAAAGGCGAAGTAAACTTTGCCATTATTCAAGGTCTATTTGGTTCTATGGCTTGGCAAGGTAAGGGTAAATATGAAGGAGCCCCAAAAGTAAATCTCAGATCAGTTTCTATGTTATGGCAAAATGTCGAGCAGTTTACTGTATACAATGAGCATGCAAAAACAGGCAATATCATGGATCTAAAAAACCTATATGGAAAGAGATTTTCTATAGGTGGAAGAAACTCAGGCAGCAGAGTCTCAGCTGAAACTATTATGAAAGCGCTTGATATAGATTACTCCAAAATGGATGTCCAGTACTTAGGCTATGGCCCTAGCTCTACTGCCCTTCAAGATGGTAAAATCGTAGGAATGAATACACCATCAGGACCTCCAACGAGTGCGGTAACTAATGTTTTTGCTACCATCGGAGCTGACAAGGTGAAAGTATTGGAGTTTAATGGTGACAACCTTAAAAAGATAGAGAAGAGCTACCCTGTCTGGACACCATTTGTTATCAAAGCGGGAACATATCCAGGACAGAAGAGTGATATCCATACCATTGCTCAGCCAAACCTCTTGGTAGTAACCAAGGATACACCAGAAGAGACAGTCTATCTTCTTACTAAGACTATCTACGAGAACCTTCCTTTCTTGCAATCAGTTCATAAGGCTACCAAGGCTATGAGTTTGCAGAAAGCAATTGCAGGTCTTCCTATGCCATTGCATCCTGGTGCTGCAAAGTACTATAGAGAGCAAGGTATTAAAATCCCAGCTAGCTTAACAGCAAAATAATATAGCGACGTGGCGAAATCTTTGCCACGTCACCCTACCGCTTTACAATATTCAACTTAATTAAGGAAATTACAAATGCAAGCAGGTAAACTAAAACAGTTTATATTCGTTTATGCGATTTTTATATCGCTATTTCACTTTTACATTAATATCTGGGGAGGCATAAGCAACCTGTGGTTTAATGTGGCACATTTTGCACTTTTGGGCTCTCTCGGGTTTTTAACTATGCGAGCCGCTAAACACTCATCCAAAGATATTATTCCCCTATATGATATAGTTTTGGCACTATTGACTTTGAGTATAGTCGTATATATGATGCTTTTTGAAGAGAGTTTATACTCTGTCGCAAATAGCAACATGCGCCCTTTTGACTTGATTTATGCAGTAGCTACGATAGTATTGGCTATTGAGATACTTAGGCGTACAACGGGGTATATCATACCTACTATGATTCTAGTTGCCGTTGCATATCTATTATTTTTTGGTCAATACCTTGGCGGTGTTTTTGCCTTTGGAGGTATGACCGTAGAGAGATTCCTCTATAGAATGTTCTTTACAGGAGAGGGGTTATTTGGACCCATTGCTACTATTTCTTCTACTTTTGTCTTTATGTTTATACTTTTTTCTGCCTTCTTGATGAAGAGTGGTGCAGGTGATTTTATCGTTGATTTGGCCTCCGTTGCAACATCTAAGGTCAAGGGCGGTACAGGGCATGTGGCATTG
>CAZEIN010000052.1:0-2487 GCA_964512425.1 uncultured Sulfurovum sp. | reverse complement strand
AGTGAGATACAGAAGCATCTCAAAGAGTGGGATTATGACGGGATCGGTAAGGTAGAAAAGGCGATCATGCGATTGGGAGCCTATGAGATCCTGATCGAGAAAACTGATCGAGCCATTATTATCAATGAAGCAATCGAGCTTGCCAAAGCACTAGCAGATGACAAGGCACCGCAATTTATCAATGGTGTTTTGGATGCAATCGGGAAATAATATTTTCGGGCATCCACAAGGGGCACCCCTACGGTAGAAATTGTAGGGGCAATCTCTTGTGCTTGCCCATGGTAACAGGAATAAATATGACCATGAACATGACCAAACGCATGAGTGTAGATGAGGCCGTAGATCTCATTGAAAATGCAGATTTAAAAACCTTGGGGCAGATGGCACTGGCACGCAAGCGAGAACTGCATCCTAAAAAAGTAACTACTTTCGTAGTCGATCGCAACATCAACTATACCAATATCTGCTGGGTGGATTGTAAGTTTTGTGCATTCTATACGCATGAGAAAAAAGAGGATGCCTATATCCTCAGTTTTGAGGAGATCGATGCGAAAATCGATGAACTCGTAGCCATAGGCGGTACGCAGATACTCTTCCAGGGAGGCGTGCATCCCAAACTAGAGATAGAGTGGTATGAGGATCTCGTAGACCATATCCACCAAAAGTATCCACAAGTGACGATTCATGGTTTTTCAGCGATTGAGATCGACTATATCGCACAGCGTTCCAAGCTCAGTATCTCAGAGGTACTTTCGCGTCTCCAAGCCAAAGGGCTGAGCTCCATCCCAGGAGCAGGAGCGGAGATCCTCTCTGATAGGGTACGTGATATCATCGCACCTAAAAAGCTGGACAAAGACACATGGCTAGCGGTGCATAGAGAGGCGCATCAACTAGGCATCAAATCCACGGCTACGATGATGTATGGTACGGTGGAGAGCACCCGTGAGATCGTCGAGCACTTTGACCATGTGCGACGTTTGCAGGATGAGACGGGTGGGTTTCGGGCGTTTATCATGTGGAGCTACCAGAGTGACAACACCGAGCTCAAACGAGAGCTGCCTACCCTCACCAAAACCAGCTCTAACCTCTACCTACGATATCTGGCAGTCGCACGGCTCTTTTTGGACAATGTGCCCAATATCCAGAGTTCATGGGTCACGCAAGGCAGCTATATCGGTCAGATGGCACTGCTCTTTGGAGCGAACGATCTAGGGAGTACCATGATGGAGGAGAATGTGGTCTCCGCCGCAGGTGTCGCAAACTCTATGAACCAAGAGGAGATGATTCGCCTCATTCGTGATGTGGATGAGCATCCTGCCAAACGCAACACAGCGTACGAGATATTGGAGCGATTCTAATGCCAGCAACACTCCATGAGGTGATGGTTCATGACACCGCTATTCCTGTTATTTTTGAGCAGGACAATCAGCTGCCTCTGGTCTCGATGCAGCTTGTCTTTGAACACAGTGGTGCACTCACTGATACCAAGGCAGGCGTTGCCAAGCTTGCCAGTAGACTGCTAGGAGAGGGTACCAAAGCGATGGGTAGTGAGGCGTTTGCCGAAGCACTGGAGAGTAGGGCGATTACCCTGCATGCTTCTGTAGGGGCAGAGACCTTTGTCATCAGCCTCAATGCACTCAAAAGTGAGTTTGATTTTGGGTTGGAGATGCTACTTGGTCTACTCCAAGACCCCAACACTAGCCCAGAGGCGTTTACCAAGGTGCAGACGCAGATGATTGGCACACTGACCCAAAAGCAGAGTGATTTTGATTATGTTGCCAATGTGCTACTCAAATCACTGCTGTTTGCAGACACGCCCAGAGCCTATCCCTCTAGTGGTACAGTGGAGAGTGTAGGGCAGATGACACTGGAGGATATCCAGACTCATCTCAGTACACATCTAGGTAGAGACAATCTCATCGTGGTACTAGGCGGAGATATGCAGGAGACAGAAGCCAAAGCCATGGCAACCAAACTGGCTATGGCACTGCCAGCTATCACTGTCAATCCGCTCACTCCTGTAGTGGCCACACCAGAGTCCAAAACAGTGACCCAAACAGCAGCCACAGAACAAGCGTATCTCTATTTTGGTGCCCCCTACAGTATGCCCTATGATAGTGATGAGGTCTATCTGGGAAAGGTTGCTTCATTTGTGCTAGGCAGCAGTGGGTTTGGCAGTAGACTGATGGAGGAGATACGGGTCAAGCGTGGACTGGCTTATTCTGCCTATTGTAGCTTTAGCGTGAACCGAACAGGCAGTTACCTGACAGGACACCTACAGACCAAACTAGAGAGTGCCACCCAAGCCCAATGTGTGGTTGCAGAGGTGGTAGAGCAGTTTATCGCTGAGGGTATCACCCAAGAGGAGCTCGATGCCGCCAAGCAGTTTCTAGTAGGCAGTGAGCCTTTGCGTAATGAGACCCTGCAACAGCGTATCGGCAATGCTTTTCATGCCTACTACAGCGGTAAGTCTTTGGATTATCGTAC
>CAZEIN010000051.1:0-2470 GCA_964512425.1 uncultured Sulfurovum sp. | reverse complement strand
ATCACCTATGATGACGGTGCAACAGCAGAAGATAGTATTGAGCTCGGCGTAGAATCAATGGATGTTAATCTTGAGTCCATTAATCTATCTCAGGACTTTGAAGGATTTGCAGTAGGCGAATATAATGCCAGCAATAGTGCTAGCCCCATATATTATGCCGACAATAGTTTGGAGCACCCTATTCAATTAAATTTCTTTGGTATCGTTGATAGAGGAAATGGCAAAGGCAAGGCATTCTGCATCAGAGGGCACGCTACAGGAACAAAATGGAAAGATATATTCAAAATCAATATTCCAGGCTTAGATGCTACACACAGGATAAATACAGCAGGCGTACCAACATTGAAATTTGAGTATAAAGAAACCTATACGGCAGAACGACATGGAGTGACTTGGCTCAATCTCTTTGATAGGATTGACTACAGTCAGGGGAAAGGTTCTTCTAGTAGAGGAGGAGGAGTGCTCATCCCCAATGTAGATCCAGGCATATGGCAAGCAAGCGCTATAGAGAATTTTGGATTTACTTTTAATACTGATGATCCAGAAACTGCAGGAACCTATTATGACATAAAAGCAGCAGATACCAGCAAAGAGATTACTTCGCTTGCCGTCCAATTCACAGAGGGTTCAAGTAAGAATATAAAGGAGACTATTGATTTCTGCATTGACAATGTCGCTTTCACTGGTACACAGATGAAGCAAGAGATTTTTGATGAGGAGTACGGAGCAGTCGGTGGATATAAAAGATGGGGACAGTATACTGACCGTATCAATAATTCCAAGCTATCAGATATCAAAGCATCTATATCTACATTGCCAGCTTTACCCAGCTGTAATGCAGGACTTTCTACCAAGAGAGACTATCAGTGCCACAAGCTTGTAGCACTCAAACGTCACATAGATTATGTTATGGAGGCAATCGAATACACCAAAAGGAAGAGCGGCAAAGCATTTTTCAAAGAGGATATAAGAAGAATAGAGGAAGCCCTAGCCAGATACAAAGCAACATATACCATGTTCAATACGCCTCCACCTGAGAATGATTTTGTTGCCTATAGAGTACCGGCCATGAAGTATGGTCGTCTAGATGGCTTTACTTTCCCTATGGTTTATGCGTCAACTAGTGCTAACCCTTATGATAATATCACAATGGCAAAGGGCGAATATCGCTCTATAGCCATACTGCTAGATCCCGGAAAAGGCTACAACCAAGAGCTCACTTTTACAAATACTGCATTCTCAAATGGTGGTGGCATTTCTTTGGATAAATATATTGCCCCAGTGTGGTATCAATCAGGGAAAAACAATAGTGTCTTCGATAGCAAGATCTTCCACGGAATATATGGAACTACACAGGATTTACACGAATATGTGAATGATGAAGGTAATGCATGGATCACACAGGAGTTGTTGTTAAAAAATAGCAAACTCATCAAGATAGAGAGAGACTCTAACGAAAAGAATCTCATTTTCTACAAAGGAAGAAATCTTCTCTATACTACTGGAAAAGCTGAGACCCTTGGTGATGGATATGGTGTGGTGCCTGGCTATGTACAAATTTCGACAGAGTATAGCAATGCTACACCTGCACGTACACCTTATGATATATTGGGAGTAAAAGGCGGCAAGAATGTACGTGTAAGCACTCGATACAACCTTCGAGCTAGCGATCCAGATTTGTTAGCATTTGATGACAATAAAACGATTCAGCCATTTACACTCAAAGATGAGTATGTACTGCTCTGGGCTATTATCCATATAGATGAGGGTGCAACAACAGGAACACACACCGCAACCATTGAAATAAAAAAGGGCGGCAGTACAGTCAAATCAATTCCCATCACAATCAACGTATCGGATTATAAATTGGCTGAATCCGTACTTGATTACGGTATCTATTATCATGGGATTTTTGAAGGTAATGAAGCCCCACACAGTGTGTCAGCTAGACCAGCAACCATCAACAAGTCACCCAAACAGGTACAATTGGATCTCAAGGATATGTATGAACACGGTCTCCGGTATCCTATCTGTGAACAGAGCGAGGTGAACACAAGAGTTACGAAGTTAATGGATTACCTCACTGCAACTGGCTTCCCTGGCAAAAAATACTTTAGTTGGATTGGAAAGACGTTTGCCAGACCTGCCACTAACCCAGAAGACATCAAAGCCTTACAAGATCTAATGCGAGGTCATGCACATTTCACAGATGCTCAATTATATATAGGAATACCTGATGAAGCGCCTATAGCAGAACTATCTGGCATCAGGAGATATATCAGAGATGTCATCAGAGGCAATACGTGGAAAGATAAATTAAATGTGAAAACATGGGGAGGTGCTTTTAAAGATGCTGTAGATATCTTGGCAACAGGAGGATACCTTGATGCACCTGTCATTAATGCTTCTCGAAAGTGGCTCATACGGTATCAACTGGAGAAATTCCACAAAGGCGAAAAAGATGAGCATG
>CAZEIN010000050.1:0-7848 GCA_964512425.1 uncultured Sulfurovum sp. | reverse complement strand
TAGCTGTGATGGGCAGGGTTTGACGATACTGCTCTACACGCTCTTTGGAGTTTGTGATAAAATCCTCTACTAGCAATTTGATCAACCCTGCCACAAAACGGTGACGATAGAGATGCTCTCCTCTAGAGATACCCTCCTGCTGCACCATTGCATCTACTCGCAAACAGAGTGCATCGTCTAGAAGATCCTCAAAAGTGATCAAACCATACTTGATCCCGTCATCAATATCATGAGAGGTGTAGGCTATCTCATCTGCATGATCGACTACCATCGCTTCGAGTGAGGGGTGTTTCTCCAGATCAAATCGCTTGTCCAAACCCTCTAAAAAAGGTTTTTTGTAGGGATAGGAGTGCTTGAGTATCCCCTCAAGTGTCGCAAAAGTTAGATTGAGCCCCTCAAATACCTTGTATCGTTTCTCTAGTTTTGTTAACACCCTAAAGGATTGAAAGTTGTGCTCAAATCCGAGTGTGTGTCCATCTGCTTTGAGCAAGCGATCGAGCTCATCTCCACCCACATGCCCAAAAGGTGTATGCCCCAGATCATGAGAGAGTGCAATCACCTCAGAGAGTGTTTCATGAAGTCCTAGCATACGCGAGAGGGTGCGGGCGATCTGGCTCACCTCTAACGAATGGGTCAAGCGGGTACGAAAATAATCCCCCTCATGATTGAGAAACACCTGTGTCTTGTACTCTAGCCTACGAAAAGAGCTACAGTGGATAACCCTATCTCTATCTCTAGAGTAGGGATCTCTGAAATCCTCTTCAAAGGTATGAAATCGTTGTTGTGGCTTCATGCTTGTTTTCCTGTTCATAGTTCAATATAAAACTTTAGCTATAATTGTATCAAAATTAATCATGGGTAAGCGTATGAACCAAATAGAGATGTATAAAATCATGTATCAAAAACCAAAAGTCTCCCTCCTCCAAGAGGCTGGGCTAGGCGTAGCAGAGATCGCAGCACGTACCTGCTATGACAGCTTTGAAAACTCCGAGAATGACTGTATCAAAGATGCCATGCAAGCACTCAATACAGAGGCTATCAATGCGATAGAGGGTTCAGAACTCCTCTCCAATCTCGCTTGGGTACATCATCATCACTCTATCATCGAACATGCCACGCTCAGCTACCTCATACAGGGCACCAGCAGAGGGGTACTCCAAGAACATGCCCGCCATAGAGTACAGTCTATCTCTGTGCGCTCTACTCGCTATACTATGTCGGGCATTATCAATGCCTTTGTTGCCTCTTTTGAGGCGGAGGAGAGGTTTGCTTTTTTCCTAGAGACGGTGCTTGATTTTGATATGTTTGTCATCACTGATATGGCTTATTTGGAGATCGAGATCAGAGCCATCTATGAAAAACTCCTATTGCAGTATCACAAGGATGGGGGGTTTATACAAAATGCTGTAGCCAAATCTTCTCTGACATTTTTAGACACACACCAAGGTAATGCAGGAGCACTTTTTCACGCCCTCCAAGTGGGCAAGAAAAAACGTAATGTGGGTGATGGGTTCAAACATATTGTCTCAGACAACTGGAAGGTCGATATGGTCATTACCTTTAATATCCGTAGCCTCAAAAACTACTTTGATCTACGGGATTCTGGTGCGGCATGGTTTCAAATCCGCTGGCTCGCAGAGGAGATGAAAAAGGTTACACCCGAAAAATATCTCCAACTGATTGATAAAAACTATAAAAACTAAGGATTTTTCACTTGTACTATTTAAAAATAATACTTTTTGCACTATTTGTACTACAACCTCTCTCTGCCAATAATGCCTTGTCTATCAAAAACAATATCAATCGTTATGCTACATCAGGACTACGATCAGCAGTCAACACACTCTACAAAGCCAACAATTATGCCCCTCTCTGGGTAGGCAATGCCAACAAAAAACAGTTTGCACAGCTATTAGAAGCATTAGATAATCCACTGTTTAACTACAAATTCAAATCCTTTAACCAAGACAAAATTATCGATCTCTCATTTGCAATTGATACTAGCACCATAGCACAGAGTCAACTCACGAAACTCGATATCCTCATCACAGAGAGCTATCTCAGACTCATACACTTTATTAGGGTAGGGGATGTAGATTGGGCACTGGTAAAACGCAAACTAAAGCATCTCAAAGCATCTCAAGACGTACGTGCAACATGGGAGATTCATCCAAAAAGTATGCCTAGCTCCAAAAGTATCCTCTCCTCAATCAAAAAAAGAAATATCCATAGATATCTTAGCAGTCTTTTACCACTCATAGACCAATACAAACCAATGATTTCTATGCTGGAGAGATATAGGGCTATGCCTAATTTTGCCAAGATTGCTTTTGGGAAAACACTCAAGCGGGGTCGCATGGACAACCGTATCAGAACCATTAAAAAACTCCTACAGTCTACAGGTGATTTTCCTAAAAACGAGAGTACTGGAACAGGCTATAGCAGTAGCCTTACTAAAGCTATTCTACGATTTAAAGAGCGGTTTAATCTTGCAAAAGGAGACTATATAGACAACAAAGTTATCAAATATCTCAATACTTCCAAATCAGAGTATATTAAAAAAATACTTACCAATCTGGATATGCTCAAACTCCAACCTCGTCAATTTGCATCTAATCATGTTCAGATTAATATCCCCGAATTTAAGCTTCGCTATTATCAAGGTGGTCAGAATGCTTTTCAAAGTGATATCATTGTGGGGCGTATAGATAGACCTACTCCTATTTTCAATGATAAAATAGACTATATGGTACTCAACCCTACTTGGACCATCACGGATAACCTTGTTCGCCGTGACCTCATCCCTGTACTTAAAGAGCATCCCAACTATCTCCAAGAACATAATATTCATGTCTTTACCTCCTATAAAAAGGGAGCCAAAGAGGTATCTGTTAACTTCAAAAAACTTTTTACTTATGAACATAGCAAAAAAGCAATTCCCTACCGTTTTGTGCAATATCCAAGTCCACAAAATGCACTAGGACGTGTAAAATTTATGTTTCCCAATAAATATGCAGTCTATCTCCATGATACAGACAATAAATCCCTCTTTAAATATCGTTACAGAGTTTATAGTTCTGGATGTATGAGAGTTAAGCAGCCTTATAATTTCATGTATGCTTTACTCAATAATGCAGGAAATACATACAGTAAATCTCATCTAAAAAAAATCTTTGATAGCAATAAACCTACGACTATTCGACTCAAACGATCAATCCCTGTCCATGTGCTCTATCAAACAGTTAAGCGCGACAAAGGCAAAGATTATTTTTTCTATGATGTCTATATGTATGAGCAGATCGTATATGAGTCTACCGCTGGACACAAAAAATCTAGTTTTAGGGTACCCGCCAAGAGGCTGACTAAAATAGAGAGGATAGGGGCTAGAATCAGATAATTATTTTCTGATTTTTACCCGCTGTGCATGGGTAATAGCAATCGCCATGGCATCTGTGATATCCAGTGGCTTAATCTCTTTTTTAATTCCCAGTAGCCGTTTCACCATAAACGCTACTTGTTCTTTGGCTGCTTTGCCATTGCCTGTAATCGCTTTTTTGACCTGTAATGGCGTATACTCATAAAAGTAGCCTACCTCTTGGAGTACCTTGAGACTCAATGCCCCTCTAATCTGTGCCAGTTTGAGTACACTCTGTGGATTGTATGCAAAAAAGATATCCTCTATCGCTACCTCATCAATATGGTTACTACCCAAGATAATATCTATACCCTCCATCAACTCAACAATCTGCTCTTGGAGTAGAGTCGTTTTGATTTTAAGAACGCCTGCTTCTACCAACTGATATTTTTGTCCATTAAAATCCAATACACAATACCCCAAATTTCTACTGCCTGGATCAATTCCTAAAATTTTCATTCACACCTTTATTCACATGTGACTAAACCATTTCACATCTATTTTTTGCCCTATTTTAGCACAATTGCGATAAAATCATAAAAGTTATTCACATCTGTATTGTGAATAAATATTTTTTTGGAGCATTTATGAGCATTGGAAAATCTATTTTAAAAACATTAAAAAAAGAGATTAATGAAAAAGAGTATCAACGGTTTATCAAAAACCTACACTATGATGAGGATCATTCTAGGAGTGATCTTGCTCTCTTTTGTACCCCAAATATCCATATTGCAAAATGGGTAAAAACAGTGTATCGAGAGAAAATTGCCCATCTTTTTGAAATCGAAACAGGTATCAAACCACAAGTAGAGATTGTTGTAGACAAAACAGAAACCAAAGGGAAAAAAAGTATCACAAAAAAAGAACAAAAAAACAGTAGTAAAAGTACCCATCTAAACCCCTCTTTTACTTTTGAAAGCTTTATTGTTGGTAACTCCAATCAATTTGCTTATACTGCTGCAAAAAGTGTGGCAGAAAAACCTGGTATGCTTTATAATCCGCTCTTTATCTATGGCGGTGTAGGACTTGGTAAAACACATCTCATTCAAGCCATTGGAAATGAACAGGTAGCCAATGGGAAAAAAGTCATTTACACTACATTTGAGCAATTTATGAACAAATTTACTTCTCACTTACGTTCTCAAACAATGGATCGATTTAGAGAACACTACAGAGAATGTGATATTCTTTTGATTGATGATATTCAATTTCTCAGTAGAAAAGAACAAACACAAGAAGAGTTTTTTCATACGTTTAATGAACTGCATCAAGCCAAAAAACAGATTGTTATCACCGCAGATAGAGCTCCCAATAAAATCGCTGGTTTGGTAGACCGTCTACGCTCACGATTTGAATGGGGATTAATGGCAGATATTCAACCTCCTGAACTAGAAACAAAGATTGCCATTATTGAAAAAAAATGCGAGCTAGACGGTATTAGATTAGAGAATGAGATCATCAACTATATCGCTACAAATATGGGAGATAACATCCGTGAAATAGAAGGAACACTTATCAAACTCAATGCCATGAGTAGCATGCTTAACCAAACTATCACTCTAGAATTTACCAAAACTGCTATCAAAGATCAGCTCAAAGAGAAACAAGAGAATGTTACGATTGATGATATTGTTAAAATCATTTCAAAAGAAATGAATGTTAAACCATCCGATATCAAATCTAAAAAAAGAACCCGTAACGTGGTCAATGCACGGCGTATAGTTATCTATCTCGCACGCAACCTGACACCCAACTCTATGCCACAAATTGCCCAATATGTGGGCATGAAAGACCATACTGCTATCTCTCATGCAATGAAAAAAATTCATGAAATAATAGAGAACGATGAGAACTTTAAAGTCATACTTGAAGAGTTTTCCAATAAAATTGGAACAAGCACAAAGGAAAATGAATAAAAAAAAGATATAATTTTATAAGTGAAAAGATGTGAATATCTTTGATTGGAATTATGAGTAACACTATTCGTAATTCAGGGTAGTAGTTAAGTATTTCACATTTTCATCTAGACCTACTACTACTACTATTTTTATTTATATAATAAAAGGGAGAAAGAATGAAAATAAAAGCTGATAAGCAGATCATAGAATCTATACTAATCAATCTGCAACCATTCCTTGAAAAAAAAGATGCAAGTCAAATCACTTCTCATATCTATTTTGAAGCTGGTAGTGATCAATGTGTTATCAAGGCTACTGATTCTGAAATAGGACTACAAATTATTTCTAATAATCTTTTGATTGAACATGAAGGTTCTTTTACAGCCAATGGTAAAAAATTATTGGATATTATTAGAATTCTTAAAGATGGTGATATTGTATTAGAAGTACTTGAAAATACACTTTTAATAAAACAGAAGCATTCAAAATTTAAACTCCCTACATTTGATGCTGGCTCTTTTCCTTCTTTTCCCGAAATAACTAATAAACCACAGATTGAGTTAGATTCTCTTAGTCTCATTAAAAATCTCAAAAAAGTATCTCCCGCTATAGATACCAATAATCCTAAGTTTGAATTGAATGGTGCATTAATCAATATTACAGAAACTGCAACAAATTTAGTCGGTACTGATACAAGAAGATTAGCAATTGCTTCAATTCCTGGTACTGCAGGAGAAGAGCTCTCTATCATACTTCCTAAAAAAGCCATTCTAGAGATTCAAAAATTATTTCTTGATCAAATTACTATTTATTATGATGAAACCACACTGATTGTTACCAATGGAAACTATTACTTGTTTACTCGATTGATTAATGGACAATTTCCTGATTATCAAAGAATTGTCCCTAATAGCGTCAAACATCAAATTGTATTACCTAAAAAAGAGATGCTTGAAGCGATTAAGATGATTACGACAATTTCACATGATATTAAGATTTCATTTAGAAATGATGCTATACTCTTTAACTCTCTTTCTTCAGATAATGTTGAAGCAAAAACAGAAATAGAGCTTGATACTGGATTAAGTGAAGTGTTTGAAATTTCACTAAATAGTAGATATATTCTTGATTTTCTTTCACAAGTTGATAACAATACGTTTGAAATAGGCTTTAATGAACCTACACTTCCCTTTTTAGTGAGAGATGATAATTTTATGACTGTCATTATGCCAATAGTTGCCTAAGGATCATGATATAATGAGCGATCTACAAAATACTAAATATATTTTTGTGACAGGGGGAGTATTGAGCTCTCTTGGGAAAGGCATTACAGCAGCAAGTATTGGAACACTACTCAAATCCTCAGGACACCGTGTAGGTGTTCTCAAACTAGACCCCTATATCAACGTAGATCCTGGCACGATGTCACCACTAGAGCATGGTGAAGTGTTTGTGACCAAGGATGGTGCGGAGACAGATCTTGATCTAGGACATTATGAGCGATTTTTAGATACTTCACTAACACAGAACAATAACTTCACTACTGGATTGGTCTATAAAACAGTAATCGAAAATGAGCGCAAAGGCAAATATCTAGGTAAAACGATTCAGGTGGTTCCTCATATTGTCAATGAAATCAAAGAGAGAATAATTAAAGCTGGAGAGAATAAAGACATTCTGATTGTAGAGCTTGGTGGAACAACGGGTGATATTGAGGGATTACCATTTTTAGAGACTATTCGTCAAATGAAACACGAGTTGCCCAAAGCACAGGTAATGAATGTCCATGTCACACTACTGCCTTATATTAAAGCAGCTGGAGAGCTCAAAACGAAACCTACACAACATTCAGTACAAGAACTTCGTCGTATTGGTATTGCTCCGCATATGTTGGTTTTGCGTGCTGAGGTGCCTGTAACCAAAGAAATTAAAAACAAAATTGCATTTAGTTGTGATGTAGATATTGATTCTGTTATCGTTGCCGAGGATGCAGCAACGATTTATCAAGTACCTCTTAATTTTCTTAGACAGGATATACTTACCCCTATTTGTCATCAACTTGGTCTTGAACAGTGTGAACCAAAAATGGATGAGTGGAGTCACTTGGTGCAAAAGATTATACAACCAGAGGGAGAGATTAAAATTGCTTTTGTAGGTAAATATCTGGACCTTAAAGAGTCTTATAAATCATTGACTGAAGCCTTTATTCATGCAGGGGCACACACGGATAACAGAGTTACAATCAAGTGGGTGGATAGTGAAAAAATAGAAGATAATGGCCCTAAAAAATATCTACAGGATATTGATGGAATTTTGGTTGCTGGTGGATTTGGTTCACGTGGAGTAGAGGGAAAAATTGAAGCTATTCGCTATGCCAGAGAAAACAAAATTCCTTTTCTTGGTATTTGCCTAGGTATGCAACTCTCTATGATAGAGTATGCGAGAAATGTATTGGGTCTAGAGGATGTAAACTCTGTAGAGTTTAAAGAGAAGCCTAAAAATCCTATTATTTATCTGATTGATGAATTTATAGAT
>CAZEIN010000049.1:0-13330 GCA_964512425.1 uncultured Sulfurovum sp. | reverse complement strand
ATCTTTTATATATATGTACATCATTTATTCTCTCCTATAAAAAAACTAAACTATTATTAATTTCATCATTTAATGAAATTTCATTTTGTATATCAAAGTATGGGATTACTTTTAATTCTTCTGTTGAAAATCCTGTAAAGATAGTGTATTTAGATTGAGCATCAAGATATACCTCTAAACCACCCCATTTTTTACCTGCAAAATCAAAAGTTACTAGTTTAATATTTGTATTATCACCCCCCTCTAAAGTATTTACCTGCATAATTTCAGAATCATATAGTTTCATTGCTTTTATAGATAAGGTAGCTCCCAAACTGGAACAACAACCATTGGTTCGTATCCATTCAAAATGTCCTGAGGTGTAGCTCCAAGCAGATTTTCTACTACCTCTCCCATCCGTTAATTCAACTAAGGGAATAACAATTTTTCTATTATTAACTTGATAACCAATTTTCCCCATGTATCTTTGCAATTGGGGAGTAGAATCTGTTTTAAAAACTGTTCCTTTCCACTCCTCCATTTGTTTTTTACTCTTAGCCAAGTTTGGAATAGTAACATCACTTACATTCCCATTAGCATCTACTTTTACCCCCTTCAATGTAACATCCTGTGGCGTTGGGTCAATCCACAATTTATACGCATTCTGCCATATTGACAAAACTGCTACATACAATTTATCTGCAAATTTCATATTTATCCTTTCTCTAATAAATTTAATTTTATCAAGTCCATCATTTCACCATTTTCTTTCATATATGCTGATAAAAACTTCTGATGAGGACTAAAATCGTCTGATTGCCAAAAGATAGGGTATCTGATACGCACCCTCTCTTCTATGTTTTTAATTTTTGGAAGATTAATCCAAATACCACTTGCAATATAATTCCCCACATCTCCATGAGTATTTCTAATCGCTTTGATAGTCGAGCCTGTATCAGCAGGGTCAACACCATCAAATCCATTGTAAAACTCCGATGGGGTGTGATAGTTATAGTCATTTTCTGCAAAGCCATTTAGTGGATTCGCTGTAGTACCACTACCTGTAATTTTCGAACGATTTTTAATCTCTAAATCGTTCGGATTCCAAGTCTCCAATGGAGTCCGAAGAATAAGTTCCAATGGGATTAGATAGCTTGTACCATGCACAACCTGCTTATCTTTTGTAAAAGCAGTAATCAGTGTTGGGTCATTCCACCCATTCGCGTAACTACCTCTACCAACTGCATCTCTTGCAACACTGTATACCCTGTGGTATCTTGCTTTATTTTCAGGATTTGCCACATCCCAACCATCTATTGTTTTATAGTCTACAATTTCTTCACTTGTACCTCCCAGTCCGGGTATCAACTCCCATAGAGAGTTATCATTTTCTTTAAATTTAAATCTTGCTTTATAGCTATCATAATTAGCATCTCCCCAATTAGCTCTAGCTATAAGGTCGCCTTTTAAATCCAATACTTCATCCCATCTCTTGCCGTTAAACTGTGTAAGAGGGTAAGTGACTATTCTATACATAAAAACAGAGTATTTCGTATTTCCATTATCATCTGTAGACTTACTTGCTATAGGGAAGAATGGAATATTCTCAAATCGTGCTTTTTTCCCTGTTGCCCTACTTGTTGCAAACCTATTAGCGAGATAGGTTGGTTTTGTGTTCCCAAAAGTATGTCGAAAACTATCAAAAGTATCAGACACAACACCATCCAAGCTATCCACTTCTTGCCACCAGCACTCCAGATAGCTCAAATCCCATCTGAACAACTCTTTTTCACTCTCCTCCAACTCTTTAGAGAGATACCGACTGAATAAATTCTGCATATTCTCTACGGTAAAGTGATAGTTCGGTACACTCGGTGCAATGTTGGGTACAGTCTCCATGAATGAAGCTGACTGCATATTTAGCCTATAATCATTATGCCTTGTCTGCCCCATAAACCCATTTGCTTGGTATATAAACCAACCCATTCCTGGCATCCGACTATAATTGGGGTGATTGTGTATATTCAATGGACTGTATCGTGTTGCAAGAGGTTGTTCATACGCCTCTTTGGGCATAGATGTCCCTCCACTATTCACACTCATCACTCCTGTGTTATGATTCTGACGAATATACTCTGATGTATATTCGATACTCTGCCAAGACAATATTTTATTATCTTTATCCATCTCTTCAAGTGTATCAACTCTCTCCACAATTTTTTCAAATTGATTGAATTTTAAAATTTGGGAGTCAATCTTTTGAATAATACTCTCTATAAAAGAGTCGTACTGAGTATTTTTCTTAGACTGCTCTAATAGCACAAGCTGAATATGTGATTTTGCTTCATTCAAATCATTTATACGCTCATCAATATCCTCTTTAGTGTAATAAGTGCCGTCAGGGTTAACATTCATTACATCAGACACTAAGCTCTGCATAATATTCATGTTTTCCTCAAAAAGCTCTACCAAGTCATCTACTATCTTCTTCGCCTTACTATTTAGCTCAAAATAGTTTGTATCAGCCTTGATAGTGTTTGCTTCATCTCTTAGCACTTCTATCTGTAGTTTATAATCACTCATTTACACTCCTCTAATTTCATATATAGTTCCTGTTCTTAGAGTATATAGTTCTTTTTTTATGTCATAGGGAGAATCAACCCCTTTTAACTCATCATAGATTACTTCACATCTCTCTTTGCTGGAGAATGCTTCATCTTTATATCCTGCACTTTTATTAGCCAAATCAACAACAATACTCTTTACGCTATAAACACTATCTCTATCACGCTTTGTATTATCTCTGTACTGTTTTGCCTCATCTCTATAGCCCTTGGATGTATCCCTATACCCTTTTGCTTCTAACGCTTTTTGAGTAGATATAACGGCTTTATTGATAGCCTCTTGTTTTGCACTTTCAACTTCAACGGCTTTTTGAGAAATAAGCCCTCTGATTATCTCTATCTGTTCATGAGATAGTTCTATGTAGCGATTATGTTTTATTATAGATAGTTCTATGTAGCGATTATGTTTTATTATATGCTCTTCTGATACTGCTATCTCATTATTATGAGTATCTATAAGTGCGACGAGTTTTATCGCTTTATCATCCACATATTCGGCTCTTTCTCCTGCAGACAGTGCTGAAAGATGTGCAGAGTTAGCAGAGCTTAGAGCTTTTTGAGCTTCTGTTATAGATACATCTTGAGCATTGGTGGCGATGGTAGCACTGTTTTGGGCTATTTGTGCGTTTTGATATGCATTTTTTACCGAAGATATATTATCTGCAACGACTCGTATATCATTTTTGTAGGGTACGATTGCGACTATATCATCTGCGATGGATGCGATTAGTTTTATTTGAGTGTCTATATTTTCAATAATTAATAGTTCATCATATATAATGTTTAGCTTTTTTATTGTCTCTGTGAAACCATTTTTTCTACATTCAAGCATCTATTAATCCTTTGTCGATTTTACACATACGCACATCCTCCAACTCCTCATCATCATTGGCAAAAGAGATAAAATCACACAAAACCCTTTTCTCCTCTTCAGCTATTATCACTTCACCACGGATATATCTATTTAGTAAACTATTAAAATTAAACAGGTTCATCTCATCATCAATGTAGTTATAGTTTGCATACTTCACACGCTGACTATCAAGATATTTAAAATCTATGACTACATCTAAATCTAATGCCATCAAACTACTCTCCTAATTTTATTTTAATCATAGCTTATTAATAAGATAGAACATAGGGGTACTAGACTAAAGAGCTATCATCTGTGAGGTGTCAATTATTGTGGAGGTTGGTTGGTGTTTTGAGGTTTGAGCATTTCCAAATTTAGCCTCTGCCTTTTTTGCTAACTCATCATAATAATCAGTAACTTTCTTCAGCTCTCCTGTCTCATAGTTCCCAAGCTTTAGTCCACGAATCTTGCTATTTACTTTATTTCTTAAGAGTTTGGTAAACTCTATCATGTCCCTGCCATACTCTGCATCAGAAGAGTTCAGATTAGGCATAGCATTTCTCATCATCTCTTGTTCAGACTTAGTGAAGTTCGCACCCATGTTATTTAGAGTTTTAAAATCTAAAAAGATATTCCCAAGCTTCTTTTTGTAAGCAGTATAATTAGGGTCAGCAAAATCTGTACCCTGTAGGGTATTCTCTTGTGCCGTGTCTAACATTCCTGTAAATTCAGGATTATAATCATTTATTAATCCCTCAAGCTGTTGTGATGAAGCTAAAAAATTACCGACTTGGTCAGCATATTTTTGTGAAGCTTTTTTCTTATCAATAGTAATTCTAGCCTGTGTATCAGCCTCTTGGATTATCCCACCAAGTACGCCCAAATCTTCCATAGAGCCAACTTTACCAATATTGGCTATAGTCTCTCTCTGCTTGATGGGGTCAGTTATCTTCATGGCTCTTTTTAGCAGAGCCTTTTTTCCCTCAATCAAAAGCTTATCCTCTGCCACTTTACCACTCCTACTATTGCCACCAACAGCCGAAGCAATGGGCTTTTTGGCATAAATCCCATACCCCCCTGTATGGTGCATAGAGTCTATTATCTTAGCAGCCACATCCCCATCAATCTCACCACGCCTAACTTTCGCAGAGATATCATCTGTAGCCGTACCAATATCAAAAGAACCACTTTTATAGTAGTTTCTATTTGCAGATATATCACTCCATATTCTTTTGGTCTCCTCACTTGTTGCCATCTGCTTGTTCTTGTTCAGAAAGTCCTTAGCTGTTTTAACAGCCGTAGGCGTAGCAAAAGCACCGTTTCTGGCTATAAAAGTATCAAAATCAGTTCCACTACGATTCATTAGCTTTGCTAATTTGGCATTATCGCTTACTTTCTCCTTTATTCTGTCATGCTTCACGGTAAAATCTGTTTGGTTGTTATCAAACAAAATAGCCGATTGACTATTTTTTGTATCTCTGTCTTTTAGAGCATTATCAAATAGAATATTTTTTTTCTTTTTGGTTTGATGGGCATCAGCGAGTGAGCCCAGTTTACTTATCCCCTCTCCTATAGCTCCCCACTCACCAGAGGAGGGACGCAGTAGAGCGTTGGTTAAAGTAGGGTCAAATTTACTATTTATTCCCATTTATGACCCTCCCACTTTTTATCAATAGCATCCATCTTATCATCAAGCCTATCTCTCCTCTTATTTGCCTGTGCTATCCTATCCTCTTCAAGATTGAAGAGTTTCTTCTTCATCTTCTTATCATCTTTTCTGTCTTGCCAACCTGCAAGGAGAGAGATACCTGTACCTATTCCACTTAGAGTAGTACCCAAATTTTTACTATCAAAAGCACTAGACCAATCACCTCCAGTAGTATTGGGGGATGCAATAGTTGTACTTAGAGTACTCAATCCATCATCTATGCCACCAACCTCTCCATTGCTCCACAAAGGGTGTCCTGCGTAATACTCATACTTTACCATAGTCAAAATCCTTAATATTCAATTTCATAATTATATGTCTCGTTATATAAATGGTCATACTGCTTCCCACCATACATATACTCCATAGCCCCATACTGTTGAGTGTGGGCATGAGCCGACTCAGTATCATTTACATTTTGAGCCTCTTTTTGAGCTTGAAGGTTCTCGTATTGATTAACAATCTTCATTATCATGTCAATGTTCCCTATCGCCCACTTAAACATCTCCATGCCACTCATAGAGGTAAAAGTAGTAGTAGAATTCCCATAAATAAACATTACTGCAGTTAGAGCCAATTTGGCTTTACTCCCCAAAGAGCCACTACTGTTTGCCAAAATTCCTGCTACCAAAAGTATTTTGAGCCATACGGGATTGTTAGAGATTACTGTAAGATAGACAGCAATCGCCAACATTCCAACGCTCACAATTTGCTGATAGGTGTGCTTGACAGCATAAACGTGTATCTCCATGAAAAAAGAGACTATTTCATATATTTTTGAGGGTGAAAGCGTAAGAAACGAGGACTCAATAAAAATCCAACTGTTCTCCTCATAAAAAAACTCTTGAAAATTTGGTATCTTCTCACGAATCTCATCAAATTGAGACTCATGCCACCACTTATAGTTCTGGTCATAGTCTCCCCCTGCAACGGTAGGTGGTGCAATGGGCTTTAGAAATTTCAGAAAGATTTTTCTGATTTTATAGGGCTTGTCTATCTCATCCTCTAAAACACCACACAGCCCCAAATGGTTCAATAGTTCTATATCATCAACTGCACGAACATTCTCCACGCTCCAAGAGAGAAGCCGTATCTTCTCCTCTTCCAAAAAAACCTTAAAAGTCCCCACGCCAACATCCACACTGGCAAAAAGGTCACTCATGTCTGCCAAGCGTTTTTGGATAATGCACTCCTCTAACCAATATTCCATATTCCCATTAAATACCGTATCTGCAATAGAAAATACCCAGTTACTTATCTCGACATTCACGACAGACCCATACTCTGTAAAAAAAAGACCATCCACTGTAAAAAAAGAGCTATCATCCAAAAGAGCCAACTCATCAATCAGAACAGTCAACTCATCAATCTGCTCGGAAGGTGAACCATTCTCTTGAGTACAGCTTTTCATGCCCTCTGTAAAATCATAGGTAGAGTGAAAATAGTAATCATTGGTATTGTGTTTAGAGTACAGGTCTCTAAATTTTTTACCCCAACTCACCTTTGCTAACTTTTTAGCAAAGAAATCATTTTGGATATTGTCAGCAATTGAAAGGGAGGGGTCATAGTTAGCTATTTTCATCTTAATATCCTTTAATTAAGACCCTGCCATGGCTAAAGTTCCAACTAACTGTTGATCTGCTACATAACGTTTCGTCGATGCATCCACCCCAAAACCACTGATTTGAGCAGATGTTAATCCCACCTGTGCTTGTTTTACAGTACTGTCTGCAGAGAAATTTAACTGTTTTGCACTCTCTGTGCCACATTGTGCATCTATCAAACATTGCTGTTTGGTCTTTAGAGAAACATCTGCTTTTAGTTGCTCCAACTCTAATATCCGACCGAATATCATATTGGGGAAACCGATGGCGACCTGAGAGCTAAACTGTTGTATAGCCATAGTCCTCTTCTCGTCACTCATGCTAGAGGCAGTTATGGAGTCCGTAAGTTGCTTTTTAGCATCTTTATACAGATTCCCTTGCATAAAGATAGTCTCCAATATCGCGTAATTTTCTCCAAAGTTTTTCACTGTCATCAAACTCTCCTGTAACTTCTCTTTAAATTTTTCTTAGTTGTCGCTATCTTGGTGTGGTGCATGGGTAAGATAAGAGCATCTTTATATTTATTATAAAAAAACTCACTCATCTGCAATCCATTTTCACGATTTGGTGTCATAAAAAGCTGAGAAAGTGCAAAATAGATAAGAGCTAAACCAAACCCACTATTAATTCTTAAAATTGTCTCTCCATCATAAATAGTCTCATGGTAATAGTAATAGAGCTTTAATCTCTTTTTTATCTTAAAAATATGCTCATCAATAAAAAAAGTTTGAGTATCCTGCTCTACTATTAAACTGTTATCATTCTCAACTACTGTTTTTTTATCGACAAATTTTATAAAATCTTTTGGGTTTTCATATCGAGTTACACACTCTTTTAGCTCAAAAAGCCAAATCCGACCAAAAGCCAAAGAGTCTTGGCTTATCTCGGTCAGCCCATTATTCAAAGCGTTTATTATTTCACTATTACTATATTTATAGTTTTCACTCTTGGTATCGCCCAACTTTGAGCGAATATCTGCTATTACTCTATCAATATGCACCATATCACCACTCCTATCTCTTAGCTGTTTTTATTGTCTCTCTACAGAAGAGAATTTTTTTTCTTAAAAAAAGAGGAGGAGGAAACGCTTTTGTAAAATTAATTAGGGCATACAACAAATTAAATATAACTTCTCTTCTGTAGACAAACAATAGTAAATCTCCCTGCTTTACACAGGGATTTGAGGCAAATAATGACCAACCAAAGACAAGACTTTTTCTCTGCTGACCATCTCACCGAGGTCAGCAACCATAGGAACTTTATTATCAATCCCCCACTTAACCAACTCATCAGTAGAAAACTGATTGACATTCCCCACATTTATATTGGCTATACCAATAAGCTCTTGAGGAGTTACAGATTGCAAAAGATAAGGTAAAACATCCACATCCTCCATCTTTACCTCTTTCCAATCGTCGCCTTTACAATAGGCTAAAGCTACATACTCCTCTAGGATTAGCACATCACGAGGGTTAACAGTTCGCCACAGTTTCCTATGTGGCTTACCTTTAAACGCTATAGGGTACTTCCCCATAAACTCCATAGCCACAAGCCCAAGAATTAAAACTCTTCTGTTACTCATCATCTGCTCCTTTTTCACTGTCATCAACGATATATGGCAAGATTTTAGGAATCAGCTTGTCACGGCTAATTCTCTTGTTCATACCTGTTATATTTTTAGATTTTCCAAACTCGATTAGAGCCTCCGTAGAGAAATCTTGCAAATTTCTCTTGGTCAGACTTGCAACATCTAACGTTTCCAACTCTTTTTCAATCTTGGCAGGGTCAACTGGGTCTTGAAAACCTATAATTTTATTTTCCTCACAAAAAGCTTGTTGGGGTTGGGGATTGAACAGCGTTAAAGCATCCAAATCATACTCAACTCTCTCATAAAAATCTTTTTTACAAAGATTAATAGCCACATACTCTTCACACGCGAACACATCACCTTTTTCAAGTGTAATCCATTTACGCCTGTGTGCTTTTGCCTTATACTGTATTTTATTTTCACCCGTATACTCAACAAGAGCGAGACCTATCAGCAGTAATCTTTTCATATCCTCTCCTATTTTATAGTGGCTATTACACCTATTGTACCTGCATCAATGTCATGATAGATAGATGCCATCTCAGCAGGTGACTCACCAACAAATCTTACTTTTTTGACTCCTAGAAATTGTTGAGTATATGCCACAACTTTTCTACCATCATCCGACTTATCAAATTCATCATACTCAGGCCCTGTATCAAACGCAACACCAACAGCACCACACCCTAAAAGAAAGTTTAGCTCTGTTTGAGCATCACCTCCACCAATATATCCACTCATGTTTGAGAATTTGTCAAAAGCAGGTGAGGAGCTTGTTAGCCCTCCTGCCGTTCTACCATCATCTCTACCAATTCGAATAAATACAGCCCCCTTATATTCACCTTTGAATCCACGAACACCTGAAAAATCTCCAGACTGTGCCTTGGTCTCTTGATAGGCAATATAAGCAGGGTCATTTTGAATATTTCTCCAAGAAGCAGACCCCACAAAGAAGGGATAATACTCTCCAATTACCTCTATTCCTCCTACTGTAGCTTTCTCAATAGTATAAGGATGAAGCTTTGGAAATTTTTTACCATCTGCATTCTCATATCCATCCTCTGCTCTCTGTAGAGCCTCTTCTACAGCCTCTATGCCCAATACATCACCCTCTGCCAATTCAGCAGGTGTGGCAACAATAGAACCATCCGATTTTACACAAACCACATGTGTAAAATCTTTACAGATGGCATAAGTTTTCAATCTGACATTATTTTGAGTATTCCATTGCACCAAAGCACTCTTTTTGGTTCTCCTCCAGCTATCTGCTGTTGTTCTGTCCATAATGATTTTAACAGGACTTCGAAGGGGTTTCGCATAGAGCTCACCCTCAATAGTAAAAGGTAAAAAATCCAACTCATCATAATTTGTACTTAAATCATCATTCCCTTTTACCCCTGCTTTCGTCAAATCCGTAACTATTTGAATCTGCACAGCACTAGAAGTTGCACTTCTCCCCTCTTCAGGCAAAACAAAAATATTTCGCACAGGGTCTACACCTTGAAACTGTGCATAATAGTCTCTTTGTAGTACCTCTGTAAAAATTTTTTCTGCGTGTATTTTTTTCTCTTTTGAATCAGTCATAATAAACGACATTAAATCTCCTTGTTATCTATAAATTCCAGCTTGTTCCAAAAACGAGCTATTTTCTGTAACATCATTATCTTGCTGAGTAATATTCCCAGTAGCACCTGCCATACCATCTGTATCAATAGGCAACTCTACATCTTTCTTCTTTCCACTACCATTAGCATCATCAAACAAAAGCTTAACTTTTTCAAATCGCTCCTTGATTGGAAGCTCTGCCAACTCCTTAATCTTGCCATTGGACAGAAAGTTTTCAATGAAGTCATCAAATGCCTCCTCGTCCAAATCAGGATTATCAGCAAAAAAAGAAGCTATCTCACTCATCTGCTCCAAAGAGGAGTGATTTCCATCAACCTCTTTTTCAAATTCTGCAATCTCGGCATCACGGATATCAAGTTGCTCTGTAATGTATCCATCAATCTTATCAAAGACCAGAGGAATAGCCTCACTTGCAGGGGCTACCTCAATAGCCTCCAGCTCATTCTCTGTAAAGTGTGTAGAGAGATTGGAGAGAAAATCAGCCTTAAGCTTATCTTTCATTCCTCCCCTCTCGCCTCTCATTGAATCAAGACGGATTCTATCTTCTATTACTCGGTTTTTATGGTCATCAATCTCTGCTTGAGTGAGCCGTTTCTTTTTTGGTGGCATACCTCAACCTTTTAATTTTATTTTAATTTTTTTATCATAACAGAATAACAAAGCAGAACATAGGGGTACTAGATTGCATATTGTTATCCCAAGGGAGGAGTTTACCCCAAAAGAGTATAGTAAAAGTGGATAATTATTATAAAATAATCACAAGTGTGAAGTTATAAAAGAGAAAGTCGCTTTGTCAACGCCATAGCACTCTTCATATCAGAAGTATTAGAGAGTAGATTTCTAATATATCTTTTAGAAATCTCTCGTAATGCCCTAAACAGCTCTTTTTCACTTAAAAGAACAATGCCACTCAGCAGTGACAATCCACCCTCTTCAATCTCCTCATTGCTCAAAAGAGATGTCAAAAGAAATTGTTTTTTAAAACTTTTTGGCTCTATGATGTCACGAGCTTCATCAAGATACCAAGGCTCTTGATGTAGCGTAAACAATACATTATCCTCCAAAGTAGCAGTAGGAATGGCTACCTGCTCCTCTACTATACTACATCGACCAGAGATACCAACCAAATTTTCCCCGATACCAAACAGACGAGCCACTACAGCCCTATATTCCCCTGCAATAATGGCATCAAGACTGTTCAAGAACTCATTGGCTCTCTCCACTCCTGCCTTTTTAGCAAAAGCATCACCCATATTGGTCTCACTTGCTATCTGCTCTATCACAAAGCTCACAAGCTTTCTTTTTGTACCTCTCTTCAAAATTGCCTTGAACTCATCTACCTTACCACTGGCAACCATGTCAGCAGGGTCATCCCCCTCTCCAAAAAGTGCCACACCTCCATCTATGCCCTGTTGGGACAAAAGGATAGATGCACGAACAGCAGAAGCAATACCTGCTTTATCCCCATCAGTAGCCAAAAGAACTTTGACCCCTATTCGTTTTATCAGCTTAATATGCTCTAAGGTCAGAGCCGACCCCTGTGTACCACAAACATTTTTTATCCCCACCTGACGGGTAAGCATCACATCAAACTGCCCCTCTTCGACAATCAGCCATCTCTTTTTGGCCGCAACTTCACGAGCTTTATCAAAGCCAAAGAGTACACGACTCTTAGAGAAGAGCAGAGTATCACGAGTGTTTTTATACTTCTGTTTAGCATCAGGGGCAAGAGAACGCCCTGCAAAGCCTATTATTTTCCCCCCAACATTACGAATAGGGAAAATAATCCGACTGCTAAAAGGATTATACAGTCTACCATCAACTTCACCCAAAACCCCACTCTCTACAACATTGGGGATAGGAACAAAATTAGAAGCAAAATAATCAATCACATCATCAGCTCCCCGAGAGGAGAAACCAAGCCCCCACTCCTCTATGGTCTCATCCGTCATCCCTCTACCATGTAGATACTCTCTATCTTTCTCACGCAAGTTTTTTACTATAAAGTGTGAATAACTATCATTTACACTAAAAAATTCCTCCCTCTTTTTATAGTCCTCACTCCCCTCCTCATACACCAAATTAACACCAAAATCAGAAGCTATTTTCTCAACAGCCTCTACAAAATTAAGTTTATTAAACTCCATCACAAAACTAATGGAGTCATGAGTACACCCACATCCAAAACAATGGGATATCTGCTTAGACGGGCTAATAACAAAGCTTGGAGTCTTCTCACCATGAAAAGGACAATTTGCTTTAAAATTGCCCCCACTTTTTTTTACTTCGATGTAGTCGGACACAATGTCTACTATATTTATTGATTTTATTTCGTCACGTATTGAAGATTGGGTTATTGTTGCCATTACATACCTCTCTCAACAATAGAGAAAGGCAAAGTCTTAATTTCAACTTTTTCAAACCGATAAACGAATACCCACGGATTACTATCTGAAGAAAATTTATCTTTCTTATGGATGGACTCCCATAAGCCGAGAAAACTACTTCTAGCAGAAGTGGTATAGTATTCAGAATTTGTATAATCTTCATATCCACCAATTCCATACCTTTTAACACCTTCAGCAACAGCATCCTCTTCACTAATGCTGTTGAGCCTCTCAATTTTAATATCTACAACTTTTACAAAAATTCGAGAAAACTTCTTTGGTAAAAAGATTGATGGTTTCCACACATGAGCGAACGCACTGTAAGCATCCTCAATACTAGCCGACCACACCCTAGCCTCACCATCTGCCTTGTAGACAATACCAACATCTTCTGTACACAATGTTATATTGGTAAACGGTCTAAAAGACTCTCTAATGTAGAGAATATCATCTATCTGATATTTTGATTGATGCTCACCACTATTCCAAAAATGCCATATTCCACCGACACCATGAGTCAATAAAGGCTCTTTTGATGATTGTACCCAATCAATCGGAACAACTCTTCTAGTTTGAGTCTTTTTGCCGTTTAAAATAGCTAAGACCATTTCGCTGTTAAAGATTATTGGTTTCATCGGATTATTCATCTCGACTCCTTCGGAAATAGGAAAAATCCAAAAAAATTTAATAGGAAAAAAATAGGAAAAGTTTTTAACAGAAAAATAGTTTTATGTAAAATATGAACGTCAAGTAAATACTTTTGAGTATTTCTTAATAAAAAATTAAATGATGTAATCATGATGGTTAGGAGTGAATAAGATGGTACACCCAACAGGATTCGAACCTGTGACCTTCGGTACCGCAAACCGATGCTCTATCCAGCTGAGCTATGAGTGCTTATGTTTTGTAATAAGGACGCAATTATAGCCGATTAGATTTTAAATATCAAGAAAAAACCGTT
>CAZEIN010000048.1:0-8074 GCA_964512425.1 uncultured Sulfurovum sp. | reverse complement strand
ATTGGATCCACCTGTATCTACCCCAATCTCACGCAAAATAGCAAAAGAGGCATCACGCATGTGTTGATACTCTTTATCTGTGAGTGTGAGGGCTGGAGCGATAGTGATGGAGTCTCCAGTGTGTACGCCCATTGGGTCGAGGTTCTCTATGGAGCAGATGATGATGCAGTTATCTGCACGGTCACGAATGACCTCCATCTCGTACTCTTTCCATCCGAGTAAGGACTCCTCGATGAGGATTTCTGAGATAGGAGAAGCCTCTAGTCCACCCTCAACGATGGCTTTGTACTCATCCATATTGTAGGCAACACCAGAACCACCACCAGCGAGTGTATAGGAGGCACGGATAATGAGTGGAAAGCCGATCTCTTTTGCTGCTTGGAGTGCTTCATCCATATTGTAAGCATAGCGAGAGATAGGTAGATCCATACCAATCTTGAGCATCGCCTCTTTGAAGGCTTGTCTGTCTTCTCCTTTTTTGATGGCCTCTGGGTTAGCGCCGAGAAATTCTATACCCTCTAGCATTCCTTTCTCGTGCATACTCATCGCAACATTGAGGGCAGTTTGCCCACCCATGGTAGGTAGCACTGCATCAACGTTTTCTTTTTGGATAATTTTGGCAATAACCTCTTCGGTGATAGGCTCGATATAGGTCCGATGGGCAAATTCTGGATCGGTCATGATGGTAGCGGGGTTGGAGTTTATTAGCACTACTCTGTATCCGAGCTCTTTAAGTGTCTTGGCAGCTTGTGTGCCTGAGTAGTCAAATTCACAGGCTTGTCCGATGACAATCGGGCCTGAACCTATGAGTAAAATGGTTTTGATATCTTCGCGTTTTGGCATGTAGGGAGACCTCTAATTTTAGTTGCGTATTATACACAAAAGTTGTATAGAGGGCTCTTATACCAATTCCAAATCCAATTATATACCCAAAGGATCAGTATACTATTGTATTTTGATTTGGGATTATCTAAAGATATCCAAAGGGTTTCTTCGCTTTTTTTCTTTCTTTGGTATAGGTATCGCTTTTCTTTTGATGCTGCTCTGTTTTGTTTTTATGGGCATATTCTTGTTATTTGTATTGTTTATCTTTGGTGTAGTGAGAGGCTTACGTACAGGCTCTATAGTGATTTTCTCTTTAGGGATTTCAAATTCACTTAAATCCACTTCTGACTCCTTGGTTTGCAGTGTCTGCGGTATACTTGTAATATTTTTTTCATCTGTGCTCAGGGTAGGTAATTTGGTATAGTTTTTGTCCGAGAATGAAGTGTTTTGATCATAGTAGGAGACTAAACGAGGGGTTGTGTCTGTAATAAGGAAGAAAAAATCAGGATGAAGTGTATCAGTAAAGGATTTAATATAGGCGGTCTTGTAGCTATTTTCTATCTTGACACTCTCTATCATACCTACTGGGATATTACTAAAGAAAATACCATCCAATCCACTTGTCTCTACTCTGTCTCCTGCTTTGATATTTGCCCATTTTGGGATATACTTGATAAGCATAGTCTCTTTATCTACGCCTTGGACGATCCCAGGTGTTCTATTTTTTCCTATGAATACAGAGAACTTACAACGAGGATTTGAGCTCAGGTATCCGTAGAGATTGCCTCCTCTAACTACAGCAGTACCCCCAATACTGTTTTTCTGAATCAGTCCATAGACATGATTTTCTAGTAGTTTTGTTTTTTTAGGGGTAGTGAGTAGTACTTCGTCAAAACTATTAAGCTTGACATAGGAGATCGTATCAACGAGTACGATACTTTTATAGGGAAGTTTTTCTAAGGAGGGGAGCTTCTGATAGAGTGTATTGACTTGTTGTAGATAAAGTGTTTGATCGAGTAGATATTTTTTGAGTACCTTATTTTCCTTGGTAAGCTTTTCGATGCTCTCTTTTTGGAAAATATAACTCTTGCTTCGGTCTTCTACCTCTTGTGTAAATTGTTTATAGAATTGTTTTACAGGATTCACTATTTTGAGGATAGTGTGCTGTACGGTTTGGTTTTTTTGTGAAAGAGTGACCAGGAGTGCCACGAGCAGTAGCAAGAAAAAGACAACCCGAGACTTCATCTTGGTGACTACTCTTCAAAGGTGGTTTGTTGGAGGAGGTCAAGTTCATCAAGTACTTTTCCTGTGCCTTTGGCAACAGCCAGAAGGGGGTCCTCTGCAATATAGACAGGAAGTTTGACCGCATCTGAGAGATACTTGTCAAGCCCACGGATGAGTGCCCCGCCACCTGTCAGCACAATACCATTTTCTACAATGTCACCAGCCAAATCAGGAGGAGTCTCCTCTAGGACAGACTTGAGTGCATCGGCAATCTGTCTGAGCGGCTCAGACATGGCTTCTCTGATATGTTCGCTAGTGATATCAATAGAGGTTAAAATACCTTCTACTTGATCCCGTCCACGAACAATAGTTACAAGATCTTCTTCTTGTTTTACTGCAGTACCTATCTTTATTTTAAGTTCTTCTGCAACTCTGTCACCAATAAGGAGGTTGAATTTTCGCTTGATATAGTCGGTGATTGCACTATCTAATTTGTCTCCAGCAACTCTGAGAGATTTGCTTAGTACCAAACCACCTAAGGAGATTACCCCAATTTCAGTGGTGCCCCCACCAATATCGACAACTAGGTTACCATTTGGTTCTTTGACTGGAAGTCCTGCTCCAATAGCTGCTGCCATAGGTTCTTCGATGAGATAAACGAAACGTGCGCCAGCATTCATTGCTGAGTCACGAACAGCTTTACGCTCTACTTGTGTCAAACCATAAGGCACACAGATAATAATACGAGGGGCAGAGATACCTCTCCCATGTACTTTTTTGATAAAGTATTCTATCATGAGTTCGGTGGTTCTAAAGTCAGCAATAACACCGTCCTTCATAGGTCTGATTGCCTTGATATTTCCTGGTGTCTTACCCACCATGTCTTTTGCTTCTTGTCCAACAGCCAAGATCGTCTCTTGTCCATGTTTGTTTACCTGAATGGCAACAACAGAAGGCTCATTGATGCTAATACCTTGTCCTTTGATGAGTACGAGTGTATTGGCAGTTCCCAAGTCAATAGCCAAGTCCTTAGAGAATGAGCCGAATAGTTTTTTGAGTAGTCCCATATGTTAATTCCTTCTTATGCGCTTTTTTTATTTTTTAAATAGAGCGGCTTTGCACCTTTGCTTACCACATCAGAAGTAATAACCACTTCATAGCCTTCGAGTTCTGGTAAAGCGTACATTATATCTAAAAGTATCTCTTCCATAATTGAACGCAAGCCTCTAGCACCTGTTTTACGATCAATCGCTTTTTGTCCGATGAGTGAAAGTGCTTCATCCTCAAAGGAGAGTGTAGCATGATCCAATTCAAAAAGTTTTTGATACTGCTTGAGAATAGAGTTTTTAGGTTCTGTCAAAATGCGTACCATATCTTCTTGTGTAATCTGACTGAGTGTTGCAAATACATGGAGCCTACCGATAAGCTCAGGGATGAGCCCAAAGTGTACTAAGTCATCTGGTTCTACTTGATGGATTAGATTTTGTTTCTCTTTTTTGCTTCTTTTCTTTTGCCCAAAGCCCATCGTATTATCACCCATACGTCGCTTGATAATATCCTCGAGTCCATCAAATGCACCGCCACAGATAAAAAGGATATTGGTTGTATCAATCTGAATAAATTCCTGATTAGGATGCTTTCTGCCACCTTTGGGTGGAATATTGACAAGTGAACCTTCTATGAGCTTTAGGAGGGCTTGCTGTACGCCTTCACCAGAGACATCTCTGGTGATAGAACGATTTTCACCCATACGTGCTACTTTGTCCACTTCATCGATAAAGACAATGCCCTTTTCTGCTTTGTCCACATCCCCGTCAGCAGCTTGCAGGAGTTTAGTGAGGATATTTTCTACATCTTCACCTACATAGCCCGCTTCTGTTAGGTTGGTGGCATCAGCGATGGCGATAGGTACATCCAGAAATCTAGCAATGGTTTGGGCCAGTAGCGTTTTTCCACTTCCTGTAGGCCCGATGAGTAGAATATTGGATTTGGCAATTTCTACGTCATTTTCAGATTCATTTTTAAAGAGTCTTTTGTAGTGGTTGTAGACAGCTACAGAAAGGGTTTTCTTTGCATTCTCTTGCCCAATTACATATTGGTTGAGTTTCTCATTGATCTCTTTGGGTTTGAGGAGTTGTGGATTGAATTCTGCTTCAGTACCATACTCCTCATCCTCTTCGCCAAAGAGAATTTTATAGGCAGAAACCACACAATTGGAACAGATATAGGCATCTGTGCCAGCGATGAGAGGAGTGTCTCTCTGCTCTGGTGTGAGACAAAAGCTACATTTTTTTATTGACATTTTCATTCCTTTTAAATGGAATACCGCGCTTGGAGTGAGCGATACATTGATAAATCTTTTTGAGTATTTGGGAGTCAGTTTTTTCTAGTGCTTGCAGTGCATACTCTTTGGGGGATACGGCTGATTCAAAGAGGGCATGATAGGTTTCTTTGAGTAGTGTGACCTCTGTTTGAGAGAGAGAAGCCTTAGAGAGTAGAGGTGTGATGCCTGTGAGCTTGGCACGGTTGCCAGAGACAGCACAATAGGGTGGCAAATCTTGTGTGAGAGCAGCATGGTCTGCCAAAAAGGCATGCTCCCCAATCTCAACAAACTGATGTACAGCAGCAGCAACACCAAAGGTAACAGCATGGTCTACGATGACGTGACCACCAAGTGCTGACTCTTCTCTCATCACGCAGTAGCTTTCCATCTGTACATCATGACCGATATGGGTACTGTTCATTAGCTGGTTGTGATGACCTATGCGTGTGATTTTTCCTCCACCATCCGTACCACAGCTGATGAGTACATGTCTGCCTATCTCATTGTGATTTCCAATGTTCAGTGACACCTCCTCAGAGGTAGGCTTGATATCCTGTGGGGCAGTACCCAATACGCTATACGAAGCAATCGTATTGTGATCTCCGATGGTGGTGTTTCCTGTGATGACTACATGGTCAGCGATATGATTGTTACATCCGATGGTTACATCTTTGCCAATGTAGCATGCTTCACCTATAGTGGTGCCTTGACCGACAGTTGCACCTGTTTCGATGATGGCAATAGCGTTGTGATGGCTCAAGGAGATTTCCTACTTGTCTACGATCATTGCTTTGAGTTCAGCTTGGGCTACAAGCTTCTCATCAACATAGGCTTTGGCATCAAACTGCCAAACAGCACCTTTGGTTTTCATCACTGTAATGCGGTAGATGAGCTTGTCTCCAGGTGTGACGGGAGCACGAAACTTTGCCTTGTCGATACTCATGAAATAGACCACTTTATTCTCAGCATTGGCAGCATCAGCTTCACTGAGGCTTTTGAAGGCGAGGATACCACCAGCTTGTGCCATACCCTCGATAATCATGACACCAGGATAGATAGGGTGATCAGGGAAGTGTCCTTGAAAGACAGGCTCAGAGATGGAGACATTTTTATAACCCTCCATAAAGGCACCTTTGTCAATCTGAGTGACTCTGTCTACGAGTAGAAAGGGGTACCTGTGTGGAAGTATCTTTTGAATATCTGTTACATTGAGAAGCATTCTATAATAGCCTTTTGATTCTGAAGTTTTAGGGTTCTATTTTTGATTGCTATTTTATCCAAAAATATGTAAATATATGGTTAGGGGTAGCTTTTGGGTGGAGAAATAATACCAAATCAAAATACAATAGTATGCTTGTGGGGATGTTCTTTGGGGTGTATTATTGGATTTGGATTTGGTATAAGCTTCTCTTTGACATCTTCATACTGTTTGGTTTGTAGGAATATCTCTATTTTGCTTTGGGGAATCTCATCTACTACAATGAGTGTACTGAGCACATAGGGTGTGGATAGAATGGCATTTCGAACCTCTATTTCTTGCTCAAATGTAGGGGGGGCGTAGAGCAGTTGTGTGACGGTATGGTAGTCTGTATGAGCCAGGGTGTTATAGTGTTTTAGGGAGATAAATTTGACCTCATCTCTGCTCATATAGTGCAGCCCGTTTATTGCATATTCGATACGTCCTCTGCTGTAGGGTTTTTTGAGTGTAGAGTAAGGAAGGAAATGGGCGGGGATAAGCTCTTTGCGTACTTTGACCCAGCCTTGGAGTAACCTCCAGTTGAGGAAACGCTCTTTGATGATACGATAGGGAACGGCATCCTCTTCTAGCTGGAGACGCTTCTCATAGAGAGCGATACGTGCCTCGATGGATTCGGGCTGTATCTGCCCTGAGAGTGGACTAAAGAGCTCATCGGCCAGTTTGTGCTGTTGCTCCCGTTGCATCGTCAGTCCATAGAGACAGCCACAGTAGTCCTGCCTATAGAGCTGTGCTTCTTTGGCGAGGATATTTTGCTCCTGTGTGCCTGAGGCTTTACGGTAGTCGGGAGCCAAAAAGCGGATACCATATTTCTCACCCAGCACCTCACCTGCTTTTTGGAGTTGTGTGAGCGATTTTTTGGGAGAGGTAAGCAGAGTAGAGGTAAAGCTTTTTTCATCTAATGTGGCTGCTTGTTGGGCAGAGACTTCAAATCTACGATCAAAGCATACAGAGCAGCGGCTACCCTTTTCGGGTTCATACTCTAGTCCTCGCACAGCCTCTAGCCAATTTTCTACATCATAGGTGCCCTCTATTAGCTCTATGTTCAGTAGTTTGCAACTCCGCTTGACATCTAGTAGTCTCAGGTAGTACTCGCTATAGGGATGGATATTGGGGTCATAAAAAAATCCGATGAGCCTCTCATGAGGGTAGTCAGCTTGGAGCTTTTGGAGAAAGTAGTGGCTGTCTACGGCACAGCAGATATGGACTAGCATAGCGTTATCCCCATTTAAGCCCCGTAAGGAATCCGGCAATCGCACTGCCACCACCTGCAAACGTCAGTGACCCTAAGCGCTCTTTGAGAAAATTGGCAAAGACCTTGAAGGTATTGGCTCCAGCAGCAACGGTTTGATCGAGACTGCTTTCATTGATGGTGATGACACCCTGACTCTCTAGAGCAAACATTGCCACGACTATCAAGCCCATGAGAATGAGAATGAGTTTAAAACTTTTTTTGAGAAAATAGCCCACAGAGAGACCGATGAGAAATCCTGAGCCCATCTCTAGATAAGGCAGTTGTAGATTTAATCCTTGCAGTTTCTCTTCCATAAGTCCTCTGAATTTAATATTTTTTCATATTATATCGTAGGAAACTAAAATTGTTCCAAATAGTAGTCTAGTGTATAGGTGAGATCCTCATCAAGATCGAGATTTTTACGCATCCATCTGAGATACCCTGCATCCTCATGTGCGATTTCCTCTACCTTTCTACCTTTATACTTGCCAAATTTAAAGGTTTTCATCATCACAGGTGTATGGGTCAGTTCGACCAGCTTTTCCATCACTTTTGCTTCAGGAAATGCTGTTTCGCAACGCTCTCTGAGTTTGCTCAGGAGGAGCTTGAGGATGAGGACATCCCCTATAGCTTCATGGGCTTTGATGGTGATATTGATTTTATCTGCTTCGGTCTTTTCCTCTCTATAGAGCTCTAGGGCATAGCGTAGGTACTGGAGTCTATGGTAGGGGAGTTCAGGATAGAGATGCTTGGCACAGCGTACCGTATCTATAAGCTGATACTGGTTAGAAAATCCCTCTTTTTGTACCATGCCGAGATCAAAAGAGATATTATGTGCAATCAAATAATTACCAGCATGATTGAGCTCCTCTAAACGTTTGGCAAATGCAGTTTCTCCATAGAGAGGTTTATCAGCAATCATATTTGGTGTGATATGGTGCACCTCCATTGCTTCGATAGACATCTTTTGGGGAGTGCTGCAAAGTTCATCATAGACTTCTAGCTCTCTACCATATAGGATTAGTGCTCCTACTTGAATGATTCGATCTTCTTCTTGATTGCCTGTGGTTTCTGTATCAAATAGGATATAGTGTGTCATATTTCTTCTTATTTTTTTATAATCATAGCGAAAGTTCATCATTTTTTGACTTTTTTTGCTATACTTTCTTGTTATAAGTGATTTATATAAAAAACCAAACCTATCGTGAGGTAG
>CAZEIN010000047.1:0-5938 GCA_964512425.1 uncultured Sulfurovum sp. | reverse complement strand
TGTCTCTGTGAGGATCGAGCCGGCAAAGAGGCTACCCAGCATCAATCCGATGATGGTGACGACCGGCATCAGGGCATTACGCAGGGCATGGATAGCAACGACTTGAAATCTAGAACAGCCTTTGGCACGGGCGGTTTTGATATACTCCTCTTTCATCACCTCTATCATGCTGCTTCTGGTCATCCTGGCGATGATTGCCATAGGGATGGTACCCAGAGCGATGGCTGGCAGAATGAGATGCTTGAGGGCATCCCAAAACGCCTCATAGTCCTTGACCAGTAGTGAGTCGACCAGATAGAGCCCTGTGACGTGCTCTATGTCAAACTCATATCCCAGCCGCCCCGAGACGGGTAGCCACCCTAACTGCACAGAAAAGAGGTAAATCAGCAGGAGTCCTAGCCAAAACACCGGCATAGAGACCCCTGCCAATGCCCCGAACATACTGGCATAGTCAAAGATAGAGTAGCGTTTGATAGCAGAAATGATACCAGCGAGCACCCCAAAGAGCGTAGCGAGGATCATTGCGGTGCTGGCAAGCTCTAGGGTCGCAGGAAAACGGTCGGCAAACTCTCTCCAGACGGGCTCATAGCTGTTGGCAGAGCGACCAAAATCCCCATGAAGGATATTTTTCATATAGATATAGTACTGCTCATAGAGAGGCTTGTCTAGCCCCATCTGCTCTCTGAGTTCTTTGACCGATTGGGGGTTGGCTTTTTCACCGAGCATGGCGACTGCTGGATCACCAGGGGCTAGGTGTACCATAGAAAAGACCATGATCGTTACACCAATCAGTGTGGGCACTGTCCAAATCAGTCGTTTGAGAATATAGGAAAACACATCAACCTCCTTTGATTGCTTGAGAAAAAGTGCAGAGTACCTTTTCTCAAATTATCAGATATTGAATGTTGAGGTTGTCTTTGGGTCTATATCCAAAGAGAGGAAACCTCTCTGGATATGATGTTACTTGTCAAACCATACTTTGTTAAATCTTCTTTTACCCATAGGGTCTAGTTTGAAATTCATGACATCTTTTCTGACTGCTTCAACCACGAGAGAGTTGGCTACAGTCACCCATGGTACCTGCTGACCAAATACTTCTTGAGCCTCTTTGTAGAGTCTGGTTCTCTCGGCGATATCTGTCGTCGTTTTGGCTTTGGCGATGAGATCAGAGAACTCTTTGTTCTTCCATGCGGCTCTGTTGGATACAGGGATTGTCGCTGCATGCTCACTGAGGAGTACATCGAGGAAGTTATCTGGATCACCATTGTCGCCAGTCCAACCTAGTAGACACGCATCATGCTCTAGTTTTCTACCTTTACTGAGATACGTACCCCAGTCATAAGAAACGATTTTTGTCTTGACACCGACTTTGGCAAGATCTGCTTGCATCGCCTCTGCTACTTTTCTAGCATTTGGCATGTAGGGTCTCACCACAGGCATTGCCCAGAGGTCAAACTCTAGATTCTCATAGCCTGCCTCTTTGAGGAGTGCTTTTGCTTTGGCTGGATCATACATGTACTTGGTGATGTCTGGGTTGTAGCTCCACATGGTAGGAGGGATTGGTGCGTACGCTGCTTTACCAAAGCCTGCATAGATCGCTTTGACGATGGCTTCTTTGTTGATCGCATGGTTGATCGCACGTCTAACTCTCACATCCTTGAATGCCTCTACTTTGGCTGTATTGAGTGCGAGGTAACCGACATTGAGACCCTCTTGCTTGACGAGCTTGATGTTAGGATCTTTCTCTAGATCAGGGATCTCCTCAGGATTTGGGAAGTCCATGACATGGATAGAACCTACTTTGAGCTCTGCTGCACGTACAGAAGAGTTGGTGATGACCTTGAGAATCAATTTCTTGATATAGGGCTTGCCATCCCAGTAGCTTTCGTTGGCTGTAAAGATCATCTTGTCATCTTTGACCCACTTTTGGAATACAAATGGCCCAGTTCCCACTGGATATCTAGAGAGCTTGTCTGCTTCACCTTTTTTGAGGAGGTCATTGGCATACGCATTACAGAGGATAGAGGCAAAGTCCATCGCCATGTTGGAGAGGAATGGCGCTTTACGCTTGGTGAGTGTGATTTTGACAGTGTATTTGTCTGTCTTTTCGATGCTTTTGACGATCTTGCTCATGTTCATAGAGCCCCAGTATTTATAAGAGCCACCAACTTTGTGGAATGGGTGTGCGTCTTGTAGCTGTCTGTTGAGTGAGAAGAGTACATCATCCGCAGTAAACTCTACTTTTTTATCATAAAACTTTGTAGGTGCAAAATAGACACCTTTTCTCAGATTGAAAATATAGGTCAATCCATCATCAGAGACTTTCCAAGACTCAGCGAGTCCAGGCTCCATGATAGTTGTGCCTACTTTGAACTGTACCAGTGTATCATAGACCTGCTTGGAGCCATAAAAGCTCTCACCATCTGTGGCGTGTGCTGGGTCAAGACTCACTGAATCTCCACTTCGTCCGAATACCAATACCCACCATACTTGGGTGCTGCGTATTCTATGGTTGTTGCGAGCAACAACGCTGATATGAGTATTTTTCTCATACTGTTTCTCCTTTTGATTTGGGGGTAAACTTCATTTTACCATAGAAACATCTTTTTTGCTCATTTTGATTTCATAATTGTTGTAAAATTTGCTATAATGTGTGAAATATAACCATTAGATTGAGAAAATGAAAATTGAACAGATAGAAATTGGAATAATTCAAATCCCTTTGATTAAACCGTTTAAGATGGCTCTGCGTACAGTAAATACCCTAGAGAGTATCATGCTTCGCATCACAACACAGAATGGCTTGATAGGCTATGGAGAGACAGCACCTACCGAGGCAATCACAGGAGATAGTAAGACCAGTATACTAGCATCTCTAGAGATGTTTGCTCAACATCTCATAGGTATGGATATCTCTAACAAGGCGCACCTGCTAGGAGCTATTCATGATACCATCGAGAAAAACTTCAATGCCAAATCAGCGATAGAGATTGCACTCTATGATATCTGGGCACAAGAGGCTGGCATGCCGCTCTATCGTTATTTGGGCGGTAAACAGCAGTGCTTTAAAACAGGGATTACCATCAGTCTCAATCCCATAGATGAGATGGTAACCGATGCACTAGAGGCAGTAGAGCAGGGGTTCGAGAGTCTCAAAATCAAGCTGGGTGATGACCCGCATACCGATATTCTCAGAGTAGAGGCGATCTCCAGTGCTTTAGGAGGAGATATCCCTCTCAAACTCGATGCCAATCAAGGCTGGAGTCCAGAGGAGACTGTCTCCTTTCTCAGAGCACTAGAGCACAAGAGGATTGCTATAGAGCTGATTGAACAGCCAGTGAGACGCGAGGATACTATGGGGCTCAAAACAATCAAAGAGCAGACCTCGGTACCACTTTTAGCAGATGAGAGTATGTTTTTGCCAGAGGATGCAAGGCGACTACTAGAAGAGGAAGCAGTAGATCTTATCAATATCAAACTAGATAAATGTGGAGGAATCTCTAGAGCGCTAGAGATTGCAGATATTTGCCATGATTATGGTATAGGTTGCATGATAGGGTGTATGTTGGAGGGAGCGGTGAGTGTAGGGGCAGCAGCACATGTGGCATCTGCTAGAGCTGAGACGATAACGATGGTTGACCTAGATGCACCGATTTTATGTAGCGAAGCTCCAGTGCAAGGAGGTGTACGGTTTGACGGTGCAGAGATACGTCTCTCTCAAAAGACAGGACTAGGAATCACGTTTGTTGAGCGTGTAGAATGGCTGATAAAAATAAAAGAGGAGAAGTGATGTTATTGTATATACATGGATTTAGAAGTACGGAAAACTCCACCAAGGCAGTACAGCTCAAGAGGCATTTTGCTGGTGAGATTCTCATCGCAAGATTTTCACATGAACCAGAAAAAGCGATAGAGGTGCTAGAGAATTTGATAGAAGAGCATGAGATTACTGGTATGATCGCCAGTTCACTGGGTGGGTTCTATGCAACCTATCTGGCTCAGAAGTATCAGCTCAAGGCACTCCTGATTAACCCCTCTACCAGACCCTATGAGACACTACGGAGGTATCTAGGGGAGAACGAGACACATGACGGTGAGATGTTTGTGTGGGGGGAGTCTCATCTGCTGGCATTGGCACAGTATGCTGTAGAAAAACCAACAGCTAAACATTATGCAATTTTTCTCAAAAAAGGTGATACTATACTGGACTATACTGTTGCCAAGCGATATTATGATGGTGGAGAAATAACGACAGAAGAGGGAGGGGATCACCGATTTGCAGATTTTGAAAAGCATCTTGACGGAGTAGAGACATTCTTTGAACCCAAATTATGCAATAGAAACTAAAGGATAAATTTTATCTAATACTAAGTTTTATCTGTTATAATCCCCTTATCTAAACATAGATTAAAGGAAAAAACATGTTAGTAACCAAAAAAGCACCAGATTTCACAGCAACCGCCGTCCTCGCAGATGGTCAGATCGTAGAGGGATTCAATCTCATGGAAAACTTGGGGGAGAAAGGTGCAGTACTTTTCTTCTATCCATTGGATTTCACTTTTGTATGTCCTTCTGAGATCATTGCATTCTCACACAGAGCCAAAGAGTTTACTGAGCGTGGTGTCAACATCATCGGTGTTTCTATCGATAGCCAGTTCTCACACTTTGCATGGAGAGAAACACCGATCAACGAAGGCGGTATCGGTAGAATCAACTTCCCACTCGTAGCAGATATCACCAAGCAGATTGCTAGAGACTATGATGTACTCCTCGATGAAGCAGTCGCACTCAGAGGCTCTTTCCTCATCGATGCAGATGGCACCGTTCGACATGCAGTGATCAATGACCTGCCACTAGGTAGAAATATAGATGAGATGATTAGAATGGTAGATACGATGCTCTACACCAATGAGCATGGTGAGGTTTGTCCTGCTGGTTGGGTCAAGGGTGATGAGGGTATGAAGCCAAGCACCGAAGGTGTAGCAGACTACCTAGACAAGCATGCCCAAGAGCTCTAAGAGGTCACCATGACACACTATGCACAACTCCTCCAAGAGCATGAGCTCAAGGCGACCTTTCAGCGTATACAGATACTGGAAGTGATAGAGAGGGTTGGGCATATCGCCATAGAGAGAATCTATGAAGAGGTATCGCGTATACACACTTCACTCTCTCTGGCAACCATCTACAAAAACATCCTCCTCATGGTCGAGAGAGGTGTCCTCACAGAGGTATCCATCATCGGTCAAAAATCCAAATATGAGATTAGCAAAGCCGATCACATCCATCTAGTCTGCATAGAGTGTGGAGAGGTAGTGGATAAAGCACTAGATGATACCACCGCAGAAAATACATTGCATGTGGCGGAGACTTCAGGATTTTCACTCGATCACAGACAGGTCAATCTGTATGGGGTTTGTGGGGCGTGTAAAAGCAAATAGATTAACTACTCCCATCGAATATTGTGGTGCGTGTTATGCACCCTACCTAACCGCCGAATTATTTAAATACCGCAGACCCCACACGTATCAGATTTGATCCACACGCAATCGCCAACTCATAATCTCCACTCATCCCCATAGAGCAGATAGTAGCTCCCTCTTTTTGTAGTTTTTCATAGATAGCGTGTGTGGTCTCAAAGCTTTCTTGGATCAGCTTGGTGTCTGTGGTATGGGCTCCGATGGTCATGACACCCTTGAGCATGATAGCAGGACAGGTCTCAGTGATCTGTTGGTATCGGTCGTAGGCTTCATCGGTGCCAAATCCTGACTTGCTCTCCTCTTGGGCTGCATTGATCTGGAGTAGGCAGTGCATAGTGCTGTTTTTGGCTTCGAGCTTTTTGTTGAGCTCCTCCGCGAGTGGGAGAGAGTCTAGCGAGTGCATGAGGCTAGGGCGTAGATCGATGAGGTTGTTGATCTTGTTCTTCTGCAGGCTTCCG
>CAZEIN010000046.1:0-1765 GCA_964512425.1 uncultured Sulfurovum sp. | reverse complement strand
TTTTTCCACCATTTTCTGAAAGTTTTGTCAATACAGTTTTATGTAACCACATATTCATTTTTGCAGAATCGCCCATGAGTGCATCTGGACAAGCCAATTCTCGCGCCAACTCTTTTCTATGGCTATAAGAGCTATCCAGTCCTAAAAGTTTCATCAAATCTACAATAGAAACTTTCCAGTCTAACTTCTCAGCATTACCCGCTGCCAATGCCTCCAATTTTGCTGTCACATCTACCACTACAATACCCTCTGCCGCTACTGAAGCTGCTTCTGTATGCATCTCTACTTCAGGAGCAGATGCTACCGCCTCTTCTTTTTTCTCTTCGTCACCGAAGCCTAGTTTGTTCATAATGGAATCAAAAATACCCATTGTGTCTCCTTTTTATTAAATATTAAATATATTATAGCATGATATTATACCAAATACAAATCCAATAATATACCCCAAAGAACATCCTCGCAAGCATCTGCAAAATATATAGAATTTGAATGAGCTATGGCTAGTACTGCATTCTATGCGTTTCACAGCTACTCACGATGATGCTCTCTGAGGTGCACTATTGTATTTTGATTTGGTATTATTATGTCACAACTATTTTATCAACCACATCCAATCCAAATCCTGCAAGCCCTACAAATTCTGTCTCTGCATTGGTGGTGAGCAAATTGATATTACGGATACCCATGTCTTTGAGGATCTGGGCACCTACACCAAACTCTCTGGCTTGCTCTTTGGAGATGGTTTTGGTATCGAGAAATACCAGTACACCCCCATTAAGTCTGAGATACTCTATGGCATTGCTTAACGTATCAAACCGTCCACTGTCCAAGATCAGATCAATATCCAAACCTATATTATGAAACTTGACATTGGCAGTCTCATGTGAGCCATAAAACTGAATCACTGTATGCACACGATCAAGATGATCACGATAGGTGACTTCAGAGACTTTGACACCTCTAAATATACGCTCATCTTCGCTGATTCGCTGTACTAGTTGCTCATTGGCGAGGCGATACTCCACCAAATCAGAGATATAGACGATATGCAGCTCATGCTTTTGTGCAAATATCTCCAGATCATCCATGCGTGCCATCTCTCCATCATCTTTGATGATTTCACAGATGACCGCTATAGGAGCAAGTCCTGCTAGTTTGCACAGATCTACAGAGCCCTCCGTATGTCCTGTGCGTACCAGTACGCCACCATCTTTGGCAATTAGAGGAAAGATATGCCCAGGACGTACAAAATCACTGCTTAGCGATTGTGGATTGGCAAGTTTAGAGATACAATCATTTCTCTCTCCTGCGGAGATACCTGTACTCGCCGTAGTAGAATCAATCGAAACGGTAAATGCTGTTTCATGATTGGATACATTGTTACTGACCATTGGCAGGAGATCCAACTTAGTGGCTAACTCCTTGAGAATTGGTGTACAGATGAGTCCTCTAGCTTCTTTTGCCATGAAATTCACCATTGCGGAGGTAGAAAATGTCGCAGCATAGACGAGATCTCCCTCATTTTCACGATCTTCATCATCCATCATAATGACCATACGGCCACGCTTCACCTCTGCTATTGCAATCTTTACTCTCTCTATTGCTTCTGAACCCATAAAAAACCTTTTTATCTTAATAGAACACGTAAATGCCCTATAGTGTATTTGTCGCATTATACCCTATATCGCCCTAATTTTTATTTTTTTTAGCAAATCATCAAAAAGACTCTTGACATCTCAGAGTTTTGCTGATATAATGCCGTCCA
>CAZEIN010000045.1:0-3276 GCA_964512425.1 uncultured Sulfurovum sp. | reverse complement strand
AGAGAAGACAACTCCATTTAATGGGTGTTTGATTGTTGGTTTTGGTGGGATTTAAGCTGGGTTTAAGGGGAGGGTGTTGAAGTTGGGCTAATTTAACTAAAAAAGAAATCACGAGAATGATCGTTAGTATATAGAGTGCTTGAAGCTGAGAAAAAGTATGGTAACTTTTTAAATGTTGTGATTTCATAAGGAAATTATACCCTAAAAGAGTATGAGAAAACTACAAAGTATGATTTAGCCAGAATATCGCTTTTTGTGTTTCCCCTATTTTTCTCAAAAGCAACCCCAGGTTTTTTCGGGCAGCCTTGTGGCTGTTGATTGCAGCCTCTTTGTACCACTGCTTTGCCAGAGCTATATTTCTAGTGGTGCCAATGCCCTGTTCGTAAAAATACCCTAGTGTAAAAGCAGCTTCTATATGCCCTAGGTTGGCTGCTTTTTGATAGAGTGTATATGCAGTATGGAGATTTTTATCTATTTTATCGCCATGATAATAGAGACTGGCAAGATTATAGGATGCTTTTGACATCTTGAGTTGGATGGCTTTTTGATACCATTCGATTGCAGTACGTATATCGCTTGTTACGCCATATCCACGTTCGTATACGACACCAAGATTATACATAGCGTATCGACTGCCATGCTCGGCAGCTTTGAGGTACCAGATTAGTGCTTTTTTGAGATCCTTCTCTATCCCCTCACCTTTGGAGTACATCACACCCATATCGTACTCTGCCTCAGCCAATCCTTGATCGGCAGCTTTGCGGTACCAGATGACTGCTTTGCGTTTATCCATCATTGCGATGCTACCCATGTCATAGAGCAGACCGACATAGAACTGTGCCTGAGGATAGCCTCGCTTGGCATAGGGCTCTAGTGATGCAAAAGCACTATCAAACTGCTTGGCTTTGAAAAGCACAATCCCTCTGCGTATCTCTTGATCAGTAGAGGGAGAGGCAAACAGCCAACTACCAAGGAGTAGCAGGAAGAGTGCTATTTTGAGAGGAAGAGATATCACGGTTAGATACAGCCCATCTCTTCTTCGGGTTCAGCAGCTGGTTGGGTCGGCTGCGTAGCGGCAGGAGCAGGCGTGGCAGGTGCACTAACTGCAGGGGTAGATACTGCTGCTACCTTGGGGCAAGAGGATAGGATGACTTTTTTAAACCCTGCTAGAGCCTCTTTGTTTTTGGGGTCAGTGAGGAGTGCTTGTTTGGCAAATTTTTCTGCGTCCTTGGCATTGCCATCTTTCAGTGCTTGCTCGCTGAGCAGTAGATACTTGGAGATGCTGGTTGCTTTTGCCTTGGCTAGAGCGGGGACATTGGTATTGGCATAGACAGCCAATGCCAAACCACCTACAAGAATCAATGCACCACCGGTAATTGTTGTTTTTGTACTCATTATTTTGTTCCTTTTCTTGTCAATTTTTGAAGTAGCATCATAAAGAGTATAATACTTGACTCAAGTGCTACGGTTAGTATATAAGAGGTATATTCATTTCCACCAAAGAGATCATGTAGTTTCACCACACCTAGATTGGTAGAGCTGGCAAAATCTGCGACATAGGGGTACATGACAAAATAGAGAAACATACCTGCAAATACACCTAGTAAAAATACCAATGCGTCACTTTTGCCAGTTCCGAGTCCTGCTACCGCAGTACCTGGACAGTATCCAGCAATTACCATCCCTGCACCAAAGAGTAGTCCGCCTACTACATACGGCCAGATATAGGTCGCGGGTGTATAGAGTAGATTGAGATCAATCCAGCCAAACCATGAGAAAAGTATCATCCACGTAGAGGCGACCACGACCGTTGTACCCATGATTTTAGGTACTGCCAAGTTACGAAAGTAAAAAGCATCTGCAATGTGTTGTGCTCTGGTAAAGCCTGTACGCTCCAACACAAATCCAAATACGATACCCATGATCAGAGCAAAAAACATATTGGCCTCTGGGCTGAGGAAACCATTTTTAAATAGAGGGAGTATCAGTGTATCTATCATGATTTGACCCCATCATCATTCCATTGTTTTTTAAATAGAGGAGAGAGAATCAGTGCTGCAGCAAAGGTAGTAAACATAAATATCCATGCTCCTACAGAGAAGGTAGCCATACCATCAAGCCCTTGGCCACTGGTACATCCACGAGCCAATCGTGTAGAGACAGCAACAATCATGCCACCTATAAATGCCCAAAAATATCGTTTTGGTAGTGCATAAGAGGGTGCTTTATCTGCCTTGAAGATAAATCTGCCAGCCAAAAGTGCACTCGCAAAACCACCAATCAGTATACCTAGGGTTTCAACGACTGTCCAATTGAGCAATGCATTGTCGCCATGTCTAAAATAGCTAGCCACATAAGCATTCTCCAGCCAACTTTTGTCACTATCTACTAAAAATTGTGCCGTCATACGTGAAAATGTACCACTCGCACCAAATCCTTGAGAAGCAATTGCAAATGTTAAGAAGAGCATCGTACCAAGCACGATACCGCCCATATAGGGATTCCAGTATTTCTTTTCCATCAATATTTCCTTATGTTATAATAAAAAGATTTGATATTTTACTCTTTTTATATAAAATATACCTATAATCTAAGTTAGTTTGTATATAATTTTCTTATCAACTTGTTATCGGGTTGTAATAAATTGTACAAAAGGATACACATGAAAAAAAGAGTAACTTCTTTGCTATTGGCATTAGGATTGGTGGCATCATTGGCTACAGCGGTAAGTGCAACAGAAGCACCTACAAAAAAGAAAAAGATTACACCTCAAGCTCTCTATATTACTGCTAAAGAGGCATATGAAATGGTGAAAACAGATCCAACAAAACTGGTTTTTATTGATGTACGTACTCCTGATGAGCTTTATTTTGTAGGGGTTCCAGAAGGTATCGACAAAAATATTCCATTAGCTTATGTAAACTATACAAAAATCAAAGAGAAAAAAGGAAAAGCTAAATTTGCAAGTAGTATGAATAAAAACTTTGTTGTACAACTTGATGCAGTGCTAAAAGCAAAAGGTTTGACCAAAGAAGGCAAAATTGTACTTATCTGTCGTTCAGGTGGAAGAAGTGCTACTGCCGCTAGAAAGCTAGATAAACTTGGGTATAAAAAGGTCTATACAGTAGTCGATGGTTTTGAAGGTGACAAAAGTAAAGATAAAAAACTTAGAACAGTCAATGGCTGGAAAAATGCTGGTCTTCCATACAGCTATACATTTAACAAAGATCTCTATATTTTAGAGAGATAATCTCTCTGCTGACACTTCAGGAATTT
>CAZEIN010000044.1:0-1522 GCA_964512425.1 uncultured Sulfurovum sp. | reverse complement strand
TGATTGTCTTTATTTTAATGACCATAATGGGTTTTGCAGGGAAAAATGCAATCTCTACACAATACACATCCTTTACCTATGGAGCGTACCCAAATAACCACTTTCTCTCCGTCTATCTCAATCTAGAAGACCTCTACTCTTTTTATGCTGGGGATTTGGATTTGCGTATCGGAGTCAATGCATTGGGCGTACTACAAAAGAGTGACGACTTCCAACTCTTTGATACAATCACCAAAAACCGAATCCTCATACATAGCCTCTCACTAGACTACTACCCTACCCCTGAGCTCCTTTTCAGTGCAGGACGACAAGCCATGAAACTCAACCTCCTCCAAGGCAGTTTTGACGGCCTACTGGCTGTAGGAAAATATGATGATTTCTCTATACAGGCATTTTATTTCAATCACTATAGCGTCCTCTATCCCTCCTACTATGTGAGTACTGATGTAGACGATCTTTATGGATTCAACCTCCATTATGACAAAGACTTACTTGAAGCAGAGCTTAGCTATTTCAGCTATGATGACCACAAGGTCTCTGATATATACCTCGCATTGCACATGGAGGATATCACTATTGGATTGGAACATTTGTCACTGACATCAGATACCCTCTCAGACGAGAAAGCCTACAAAGGCTACATTGGATATCAATATCAAAACCTTTATACCCAACTGGGATACTACCATGTGTACGAAGGGACACTTGGTCATATATTTGACCTGGGGGGTAGTGAGTTTCAGCACTTTAGACTGCACGGATTTTTGGATCGACATGAAGCCAAAAACCTCTATATCGATCTCACCTATAAACGAGATGGCTTTTATGCCAATCTCTACATAGTTCGTACGGAGTTTATCTACGATTGGAATCCTGATAAACTGTACACAAACAAAGAACTAGGTATCAGCATCGGCAAAACCTTTGACAACATAGAGCTTTCAACCACACTACTCACACAAAAGAGTGACGAAGACTGGTTTGCAGGTAATCGCACAACATGGGTGCAGACACAACTCAAGATGAGGTTTTAATCATGAAAAAAATATTTCTTTTGGCACTGGCTGTTGTCTTGCTCTATGCGGCGGTCAATCACAAGTTTCTACTAGCGATGGCATACCTGCATGACTCTGATCCCAGCAACGATACCACTGCTGTCGCTCTACTCGAAGACGCCAAACGTAACAGCCATGATGTCAAATCTGCCTTTCTACTGGGCTACTACTACAAAACCAAAAAATACCACGCCCTCAACCCTAGCAAATCACACCAAAACTACCTCTATGCTGCCAGCAGAGGAGACCAAGAGGCCAAAATGCTGGTCGCATGGAATTTCTACAAGGGTATCGGATGCAAAAAAAGCATAAAGAGATCCAAAAAACTACTCACCGAACTCGCTATCGGAGGAAACGACAAAGCCAAAGAGATACTCAAATTTGTGATGCGACATTAGATAAATCATGCTCAACTATCTCAGATATTTTCTCGCTCTTCTGGTATTGGGGTCACTATTTTATACCTA
>CAZEIN010000043.1:0-3147 GCA_964512425.1 uncultured Sulfurovum sp. | reverse complement strand
ATTATGTTTGAAGGGGTACCGACATTCCCTGATGCTGGGCGTTGCTGGCGTATGGTTGAGGAGTATCAGATTAATCAGTTTTATACAGCCCCTACTGCTATCAGACTACTACACAAGATGGGAGCAGATGAGCCTAGCAAGTATGACTTGAGCTCACTGAGGGTGTTAGGTACGGTAGGTGAGCCTATCGATCCTCCTGCATGGAAGTGGTACTACGAAGAGGTGGGTAACAGTAACTGTGCACTTGTGGATACGTGGTGGCAGACAGAGACAGGTGGGCATATGGTCTCTCCATTGCCAGGTGCCACAGCGATCAAGCCAGCTTGTGCGACCTTCCCATTGCCAGGCATCATGGCAGAGGTGATTGATGAAGAGGGTAATCCTACGCCTGTGGGTGAAAAAGGATTTCTCTGTATCACTAAACCATGGCCGAGTATGATTCGCAATGTCTGGGGTGACGAGGATCGCTATGTCAGTAGTTATTTCGGTGACTGCAAACAAGACGGCAAGCCTGTCTATTTCTCAGGAGATGGAGCGATGGTAGATGAGGGTGGCTACATTACTATTACTGGAAGAACCGATGATGTCATCAATGTCTCTGGACACCGTATGGGTACAGCAGAGGTCGAAGCAGCGGTCAAAAAGCATGATGGTGTGGCAGCTGTTGCCGTGGTTGGCAAGCCTCATGAGATCAAGGGTGAAGGTATCTTCGCCTATATTGTACTCAAACATGATGATGGTATCGCCGATGAGCTAGAGACGATGAAAGAGATTAATGGCATGATCAAACAGGAGATTGGAGCGATTGCACTCTGCGATGACATGGCATTTGTACCCGATCTCCCCAAAACCAGATCAGGTAAGATCATGCGTCGTATACTCAGAAGTATCGTCAAGGGCGAGCCTATCACCCAAGATACCTCCACACTAGAAGATCCAGGAATCGTACCTGTGATTGAAGAGATTGTGAATCGCAAGACATAATTCAGGACAATAAAATCACCAAATGATATACGCTCACAGCATATCATTTGGACTGAACAACGCCATCAAAAAACCTTATCTTCTTCTGCTCTCTTCTCTTAGCTCAGACATGCTACTATTTCCCACTTACTATCAGGAATCAAACCAATGAAAACAAAAAGTCTCTATATCTCATCTCACGTGATGGCTGCTGGCAAACTAGTGGTAACCATGGGTATGATGGAGTTTCTCAAAGCAAAAGTCACCAGAGTGGCTTTTTTTCGCCCTTTTGTCAAAGATCCAGAGCACGATGATGATATTGATTTTTTTCTAGAGCGGTATGCTCTGGACATGCAGCGTGAGGAGACTTATGGGGTCAGCGTGCATGAAGCGGAACGTATGATTGCGAATCATCAGCTTAATATTCTTCTCAAAGAGCTCTTGAGGAAGATAAAATCCTTAGAGAGTGCCTATGATTTTGTACTTATTGAGGGGCTACATCAGTCAACATTCTCTTCAGCAATAGATATTGATATCAATCTTGCCTTGGCAAAACACAGTGGTACTCCCTATATCAATGTCCTCAAAGGTGACAGCAGGAGTGCCGTAGATATACTGGATGACATTTTGATAGATCATGAGGCGATTACTGCTTCTGGATGTACACATTTTTCTACCTTTGCAAATCGTTTAGATAGTGAGACCAAACGCGATTTGGCAAAACTATTGGCACGCTATCCTCAGATCCCACCTACCTATCTGTTAGAGGAGATAGAGGAGCTGGATATGCCTACAATCTTTGAGATACGCAATGCATTGCAGTGCAAAGTCATCAGGGCAGAGGGGAGAGACAACCGCAAGGTAGTACGCCAGACCAAGATCGCTGCGATGCGGCTTGAAAACTTTCTCGAGTATATTGAAGATGGTGATTTAATTATCGTTCCTGCAGATCGCTCTGATTTGGTAGCTGGTGCAGTACTTGCAATGCGCTCACATGTGTATCCCAATATTTCGGGCATTGTTCTTACGGGCAAAACTGCCTTGGCGGATTCTGTACTCAAAATGATTGATGGTATGGATGATTTTTCTGTGCCTTTGCTCTCCATACCTGAAGATACATATCAAGTGGCACTCAAGGTTAACCGAGTTCCTGCCAAAATTCAAGCAAAAAGTGAACGTAAAATTGCTCTAGCTATGGGGCTTTTTAACAATGCAATTGATTTGAAGGAGTTAGACAGAAAAATTATACAAGAGGTATCTAGCACGGTAACGCCTATTATGTTTGAATATGCACTGTTTCAAAGGGCAGGACAGGACAAGAAACGCATCGTCTTGCCAGAAGCGATGGATGATAGGGTGCTTAGAGCTGCAGAGGTAGTATTGCGTCGTGATGTAGTAGAGATCATACTGCTAGGCATCGAGAGTGAGATACTGCACAAAGCGGGCTCTATGGGACTAGACCTCTCTAGAGCTATCATTATTGACCCCCAAACCTCGGACTACAAAACAGAGTTTGCGGAGGAGCTCTATCGTCTGCGTAGTGCCAAAGGAATGTCGATGGATGGGGCGCATGATGCAGTGACGGCACTCTCCTATTTTGGGACATTGATGGTACATTTTGGCTATGCGGATGGGATGGTTTCAGGTGCGATTCATACGACCCAAGAGACCATTCGTCCAGCCCTACAGATCATCAAGACAAAACCAGGGGTGCCCATTGTCTCCAGCCTCTTTTTTATGAGTTTTGATACCAAGGTACTGGTCTATGCAGACTGCGCGATCAACCAAGACCCTTCTGCAGATGAGCTGGCAATGATCGCCATCACAACCGCTCAGACCGCACAGCAATTTGGTATCGATCCACGCATCGCGATGCTCTCTTATTCAACAGGAAGCTCAGGCAAGGGTGCAGAGGTAGAGAAAGTAGCACTCGCTACGAAAATTGTCCAAGCATCCCACCCAGAGCTCCTCATCGAAGGCCCTATCCAGTACGATGCAGCCGTAGATGCAGAGGTAGCACGCAAGAAGCTTCCCAATAGCAAAGTAGCAGGCAATGCCACGATCTTTATCTTTCCTGATCTCAATACGGGCAACAACACCTACAAGGCAGTACAACGCTCCTCGGGTGCTGTAGCTATCGGACCTGTCCTCCAAGGGCTCAAAAAGCCAATCAACGACCTCAGT
>CAZEIN010000042.1:0-3935 GCA_964512425.1 uncultured Sulfurovum sp. | reverse complement strand
GATACGATGCAAACACTCATGAGCCAAGCATCTGCAGGATATTTGGCAATTCTATCGCATAATTTGGGCTAAAAGAAGGAATATATAATGGCAATACTTATCTACAAAGGTGACAGGGATATCACCCTATGGCTCAAGGCTCTCAAGGCGGTCGATGATACCCTAGATATTCGAGTCTATCCAGATATTGGCAATCCTGAGGAGATTACTTTCGCTCTGACGTGGCCCTATCCTCATGGGCTCTGGAGTGATTTTCCCAATCTCAGAGCAATCTCTTCTATAGGTGCTGGGGTGAGCCATATCCTAGAGGATGAGACACTTGAGAGAGATATCCCCGTACTCAAACTCACCGACAGTAGGCTCAACCAGTCGATGTGGGAGTATCTGCTGGCTACGATCAGCTATCAGGCGATGCATCTACACCGTTATGATCTGCAACAGCGAGAGAAATCGTGGGCAGAACTCCCGCCTAGAGGATTTGATAGTGTTACTGTGGGTGTCTATGGGCTGGGGAGTATAGGTAGATATGTAGCAGAGAGACTGGCTACACTGGGATTTGTCGTCAAAGGCTTTGCCAACAGCCCCAAGGAGATAGAGGGCGTAGCGGTCTATACGCCTGAAATGGTGACGGAGGATATCATGCAGTGTCTGGATATCGTGGTCTCTATTTTGCCATTGACACCTCAGACAGAGGGGATATTTGATACGGTGTTTTTGAGTAGATTGAAGCAGGGAGCATGTCTAGTCAATGTGGGTAGAGGCCCTCAGGTAGTAGAAAAAGACCTCATAGAGGCATTGGATAGTAGGCAGTTGTCGCATGCCTATTTGGATGTATTTAGAGAGGAGCCATTACCCAATGCTCATCCGTTTTGGTCTCATCCTCAGATTTCAGTGACGCCGCATATTGCCAGTATTACCGATCCAGAGAGTGTAGCGTTACAAATTGTAGAGAATTATCATCATGCAAGGGATGGTTTAGTGCTTTATAATATAGTGGATAGGGCATTGGGATATTGATGTATAATACCAAATCCAAATTCAATAATATACCCCAAAGAACATCCTCGCAAGCATCTGCAAAATATATAGAATTTGAATTAGCTATGGCTAGTACTACATTCTATACATTTCACAGCTACTCACGATGATGCTCCCTGAAGTATATTATTGGATTTTGATTTGGTATAATACGCTCAAATAATAGACAAAAACAAGGAACAGATATGCAAAAAATAGTGTTTAATCACAAGCAAATAGCACCAAGTAAAGTCGTATGCATAGGGAGAAACTATGTAGCACATATCGAAGAGTTGGACAATGAGATGCCTGAAAACATGGTGATCTTTAACAAGCCAAACAGTGCCCTCACCAGCAGTCTCAAATATTTTACCCCAGAGTGTCGCTTTGAGGGTGAACTCTGTCTGCTGATGATGGAGGGGCAGATTGCTGGATTGGGGTTAGGGCTTGATCTGACCCATGCAGATGTCCAAAATAAGCAAAAAGCCAAAGGTCTACCATGGGAACGTGCCAAAGCCTTTGATGGATCAGCGGTATTGAGTGAGTTTGTTCCTTTCGATGGCAATATCGAAGAGGTTCATTTTGAGCTCTCTGTCAATGGCGTATTGACGCAGAAGGCTGATTATGCACTCATGATATACAAGCCAGATGAGATGATACGAGAGATTCATGGTTTTATGTCATTTGAGGATGGAGATATTATCATGACAGGCACGCCCAAGGGCGTTGGTACCTATCACAAAAATGACCTGTTTGAGATGAGACTCTTTGAGGGTAACATACTTCTACTAGAGGCTGCATGGAAAGTGCAACCCTAAGCCAATAGAGATATCCTCATGTTGTTTCTGCTCTTTTACATAGGAGGTTTTGCTGGACTCTGCTGCTGGGGGTGGGGCTACGATAGCAAAGCTTGTGTTTATACCAAATCCAAATCCAATAATATACTCCAAAGAACATCCTCGCAAGCATCTGCAAAATATATAGAATTTGAATTAGCTATGGCTAGTACTGCATTCTATACATTTCACAGCTACTCACGATGATGCTCCTTGAAGTATACTATTGTATTTTGATTTGGTATTAGCTGGTTTCTGACCATCATTTCTCTAAAAAGGAAGTTCGTGAAATTTTTATTGTTCAATATCATACTGTTTGGCATATCTTATTTATTGGATTATGTCGGTACCCGCGTTTTCGGCATTATCGAGTGGTCTGAGACTTATCTCTACTATTTGGTCTTGGTTGATATCCCACTCTCTATGACCTTGACCTATATAGTGATGAGGCAACTAAGGGACTCTATAGAGTAGGCACCTCACTAATGTCGTGATAAAATACCACATTGGTAAAGGCACCTGTTTTATTGAGTTTTCTTAGTTGTGTGGTATCATCCTCTTTTGCTATGATAATCACTTCGATATCCAATTCTTTAAGCTTGATAACCAGGTCTTTGAGTGTAAAAATAGCGGTCAAATCTAAAAAAGGCACATGGGTAATATCAATAATGAAGCGTTTAGTATCGAGAATAGAGGCGGCTTTCTCCTCAAAAGCTGCACTGGAACCAAAGAAAAAAGCACCATCAATTTTCAAGACTCTGGTATTTTCATCGAATGTATATTGTGTTTCGGAACTATCACTATCCAAGACAACTTGTGTCTCTTTTGTGATTCTGTAGACGATGAGAAGAGATGCCAGTAGTATGCCTACACCAACAGCTGTGATGAGATCAATAAAAACCGTTGTTAGAAAAACAACCATCATGACGCTTAAGTCACTGCGAGGGCTCTCTTTCCAAATCTTTAAAAAGCGATAATCTAAAATATCTATACCGACTTTGATGAGGATACCAGCGAGAACAGCCATAGGTATTTTGGAGGCGATGGGTGCTAGAAAGATGATGACCAAGAGCAGTGTGATGCTGTGTATCATGCCTGAGAGACGGTGGGTGCCGCCGCTTTTGACATTGATGACTGTACGCATGGTGGCACCCGCTCCTGGTATCGCACCAAAGAGTCCACAGAGAGCATTTCCAATGCCTTGACCAATGAGCTCTTGATTGGGTTTGTGCTTGGTGCGAGTGATAGAGTCTGCTACGATAGAGGTGAGGAGGGTATCCAGCATCCCCAGTATCGCAAGGGTGAAGCCTAATGTAATCACTGTTTTATAGTGCGCTAGGTCCAGTGAGGGGATGACCATGTTTGGCAATGAGCTAGGGATATCTCCGATGATTTTTACATCCAATCCAAATAAAATACTGAGGGGAGTCAATGTAAAAAGTGCGATTAGCGGTGTGGGTATAATCTTGGCTATTTTCTGAGGAGTAAAGAGTACAATCAGTAGCGTAATAGTTGCTAAAATAAACGCAGAAAGATTAATCTGGGCTAGATTTGAGGGGAGGTTGATGAGTGTATGTATTACGGAAGCATCACTGGCTAGACCGAGATAGGGATTGATCTGGAGTATGATAATAATAATTCCAATGCCACTCATAAACCCTGATATTACAGGATAGGGAATATATCTGACGAATTTACCCAATTTAAAGACACCAAAGAGTATCTGAAATAGTCCTGCCAGGATAATGGTAGTGGCAATAAGCGTGATGTCATGGTGTAGTGTGATTACAGCAGATGCCATGACTACGGTCATTGGCCCTGTTGGCCCAGAGATTTGCGTAGGTGTTCCTCCGAGGAGTGAGGCAAAAAAACCTAAAATGATTGCTCCATAGATACCAGCAGTTGGCCCCATTCCGCTGGCAACACCAAATGCCAAACCAAGCGGAAGTGCTACTACGGCAGCGGTAAGACCACCTAAAATATTTTGTTTGAATTGCATAGACTATGAGTCCTTTTCTGTTGGTTGGAATGATTTTGGGGCACCTCTAGTATTTTTGGAATTGCCCAAATCCCGAAATAGAA
>CAZEIN010000041.1:0-2683 GCA_964512425.1 uncultured Sulfurovum sp. | reverse complement strand
TAAACCACTGCTTGGTCGCTCTGTAAATCACAGGCTTTTTGGTACGCCAGCAGAAAGGATAGGAGTGGGTAAATTTGCTCACTTTGAGCAGATTCTCACCCAACAGCTCCAGAATCGGCTCGTTGGCACGGAACACATGCGTACCCACAAACGTCTCAGGATTGGGCAGAAGCTTATGTCCGATGAGGCTCTCATCATAGCATCCCCTGTCATCTACAGGCATCAGTACCTCTAGCCCATACTTGAGTGCAGCGAAGTAATCATCCTCACCATGCCCAGGTGCGGTATGTACGGCACCTGTACCACCAGTGAGTTCCACATGCTCTCCCAGAATCAGCGTAGAGTCTCTGCCATTGAGTGGGTTGATGGCTTGGGTTTTTTCCAGTTTGGACGCAGGGATCAATGTCACTATCTCTCCACTGATGACTCCCTCTTCTATGAGTGCCTCATGACGGCTCTGTGCTATGATATAGCCATCAGAAGTGAGTGCATAGTGCTCTTCTGGATTGAGTGCGATACCTGTGTTGGCTGGGAGCGTCCATGGGGTCGTCGTCCAGATTATCATTGCTGCTTTGGCAGGGAGATCTAGATCTGTTTTTGCCACATCACTCATCTCAAAAGCGACATAGATCGAGTAGTCCTCTTTGTCCTGATACTCCACTTCAGCATCAGCCAGAGCAGACTCTGCCGCCCATGACCAAAAGACTGGCTTATTACGCTCTACGAGTAGGCCTTTTTGGGCTACTTCACAGAGTGTACGGTAGATGCTGGCTTCAAATCTGAAATCCATCGTGACATAAGGGTTGTCCCAATCACCGAGAATACCCAGATCCTTGAATCCTGTACGCTGCAGATCGATAAATTTAGTCGCATGATCACGACAGAGTGACCTAAACTGTGCTACTGGCATGGCATCTTTTTTGGCTTTACCTATCTTCTCTTCTACTTTTTGCTCGATTGGCAGACCATGACAATCCCAGCCTGGCGTATAGCGAACAGATTTGCCCTGAAAATAGTGATACTTGGTGATGATATCTTTGAGAATCTTGTTGAGGGCATGGCCGATATGGATATCCCCATTGGCATACGGAGGCCCGTCATGGAGCGTAAAGCTCTCACAGCCCTCACGCTTGCTCTTCATCTGTCCGTAAACATCTTCATCAAACCACTTCTGGTATCTGATCTTCTCATTGGTTGGGAGATTTCCACGCATCGGGAAATCGGTTTTGGGTAATAGTAGTGTCTCTTTGTAATCCATAGTGTTATCGCTTTGTATAAAATTGTGCGATTATATCGAAAAAGGGCTAAATGTAATGGATTTGGGTACAATAACAGTATGAAAAAGTGTATAGAAAACATCATCCAAACCCTCAAAGCAAACAACCACACCATCACTATGGCAGAGAGTTGCACGGGTGGCAGAATCGCTGCTGCCTTTACTTCTATTGCGGGAGCCTCAAGTGTATTTCATGGTGCCTGTGTCACCTATGCCAATGAGATTAAGCATCTCTGGTTGGGCGTAAGCGATGAGACATTGGAGCAACATGGAGCAGTGAGTCAGCAATGTGTGGAGGAGATGCTCCTGGGCATACAGCACAAAGCTTCCAGTGACTACGCTATCGCCGTGAGTGGTATCGCGGGGCCTGATGGTGGTTCAGTGGAGAAACCTGTCGGCACCGTCTATATCGGACTCATGACCCCCTCTAAAATTATTGTCCAAAGACATCAATTCATGGGAGATAGAGAGAGAGTACAAGAGTCATCCGTAGAGGTCGCCATAGCACTTTTGGAAGAAAATTTAAAAAAATCCTAATATACTCTTGACAAAGCTGGACTTATAAGCTATAATTCTGCCCACCTAAACCAGAAACGGTTGAAGTTTTGTGACCCGTTAGCTCAGTTGGTAGAGCAATTCCCTTTTAAGGAATGGGCCCTAGGTTCGAATCCTAGACGGGTCACCACGAAACGAATGATTTATGACTATTTGGACTAGATGACCCTTTCATCTAGGGGCCAAGGATGCTACGTTTTCAACGTAGACACAGAGGTTCAAATCCTCTAAGGGTCGCCAGATTATCTTATTCGTTTTATGGTCGCTTAGCTCAGTTGGTAGAGCGCTACCCTTACAAGGTAGATGTCACAAGTTCGAGTCTTGTAGCGACCACCATGACACAAAGTGTCATTTTAAAGAGCACTAGTGCGAGAGCAGTCTGCTAAAGACAACTCAGCGTTAGCGTAGTAAAGATGGACTTTGTTCATTTTGCGTTATTTTGGTATGCGGTGGTAGTTCAGTTGGTTAGAATACCTGCCTGTCACGCAGGGGGTCGCGGGTTCGAGTCCCGTCCACCGCGCCATCTTTTTGATTTTTTTTTAATCTTTTTTATGATATAATCCTTTTTACTTAATATTAATAGCGAGAAATAGTATGGTGTTCAATCAAATATTAAATAATGTAAAAGTATATGAGGCAGGAAAGCCTATTGAGCTTGTTGTGAGAGAATTTGGGATAAAACCAAAAGATACTATAAAATTAGCAAGTAATGAAAATCCTTATGGATGCAGCAAAAAAGTAACTCAAAAAATCAAAGAACTCTCAAGCGAGGTTTATAGATATCCCGATGATTCAATGTATGAATTAAAAGAAGCTCTTGCTAATAGATTTAATATAAACTCAAATAATATT
>CAZEIN010000040.1:0-11003 GCA_964512425.1 uncultured Sulfurovum sp. | reverse complement strand
AATTAGGCGTTAAAAACCCGTGCAAATATCTTGTCTACATTCTTTGTATAGTAGTCAAAATTGAAACATTCACGAATCTGCTCTTCACTCAGTGAATCTCTAAGCTCCTCATCAGAGAGCAGATATTGCAAGTAGAGAGACTCCCCTTTCTCATTGGTGCTAGCGTTGCCCTGCTGGATCTCCTCCCAGACCTTCATCGCATTACGCTGTACGATTCTATAGGCATCTTCGCGGCTCACGCCTGCTAGAGGTAGCTCCAGGAGTACCCTTTGGGAGAACACTAGTCCACCTGTGAGATTGAGGTTTTTCATCATATTCTCTGGCATGACAGTGAGATTGGCAATGACGCTATTCATTCTATGTAGCATAAAATCAGAGGTGATAAATGCATCTGGGAGCCAAAATCTCTCATTGGAAGAGTGGGAGATATCTCTCTCATGCCAGAGTGCCACATTTTCCATCGCTGGAGCGGCATAGGCTCTAATCGTTCTGGCTAACCCTGTAATATTCTCTGTGAGGATAGGGTTTCTTTTGTGAGGCATAGCCGAGGAGCCTTTTTGTCCTTTGGCGAAATACTCTTCTGCCTCATAGACCTCTGTACGCTGGAGGTGTCTGACCTGTACGGCAAACTTCTCGATGGAGGATGCCATCAGTGCCAGTGCGGATGCCAGTCTGGCATATCTATCTCTATGGACAACTTGGTTGGAGCATGGCTCGGACTTGAGTCCTAGCTCCTCCATCGCATACTCCTCTAGCTCCAGTGGTGCATGGGCAAAATTCCCCATCGCTCCAGAAATTTGACCTACTGCAATTACCTCCATCGTCTGCTCTAGATTGGTCAAGTGGCGTGCCATCTCATCATACCATACTGCCAAAGTCAAACCAAAGGTAATAGGCTCCCCATGGATACCATGAGAGCGTCCTACCATGAGTGTCATTTTATGCTCTTGGGCTCTTTTTTTGATAGACTCCATGAGCATTCTAACGTCTGCTATGATAATCTCTAGGGAGGCCCTCATCTGTAGTGCCACACCTGTATCCACTGCATCTGAGGAGGTCATTCCATAGTGGAACCATCTAGACTCATCACCGAGACTTTCACTTACTGATGTGTTAAAAGCAATAAGGTCGTGTTTAGTAATTGCCTCAATCTCTTCAATACGCTCTACTGAAAATGTTGCATTTTTTACAATTTTATCTGCATCATCTTGGGGGATCTTTCCTAGTCTAGCCCAAGCTTTTACTGCTGCTTTTTCTACCTCAAGCCATGCTGCATAGCGTGCGTGCTGTGTCCAGTGTTGTGTCATCTCTTCTCGTGCATATCGCTCTACCATCTCTAATCCTTACCATGAATAAATTTGGTATAATTCTATCCAAAATGCAGTTATAGAGGGGTTATCAGCACCATGCCATTCGTCAAAGAGAGATATACTGTTCCCACCCCTACCCCTGCCTTTCTCTATATCATGGGTCTGTTTGGCTACACACAAGGACAAGCCCAGAGACTCGTTGCCAAAGGCAGACTCCTCATCGATGGAAAATCATTGCGAAATTCTGGAGCAGAGATCTCAGGAGAGATAGAGATTGTCTATTTTAGCCCTGCTTCGCGAGGGAGAAAAGCCCTCTTTCAGACGATAGATTTTATGATATTTGAAAAGCCTTCGGGTGTTTTGGTGCACCCCAATACCATGGCGACAGAGTACTCTATGCTCGATGAGATTCGCACCATCGCAGGAGAACATGCCAATGCTGTACACCGTATCGATATGGAAACATCCGGGCTTCTCTTGGCAAGTAAGCACAAAAATGCGGAGCGATTTTTAAAGAATGGATTTGAGGTCAAGCGTATACAAAAAAGCTATCTCGCATGGGTAGACGGAAAGCTCACTGAGCCTTTTTCAGTCAATGCTCCTCTACGCAAAAGAGATGATTACAGCCAATGCAAACACAAAGTCATAGTAGACCCCAAAGGCAAATCTGCCCATACAGATTTTATGCCTCTATACTACAATGAGGCATTGGATGCCACACTAGTAAGCTGCTACCCCCTCACAGGACGAACCCACCAAATCAGAGTACATCTGTTTCACGTGAAACACCCTATCCTGGGTGACCCTATCTACGGTACCGCTTTTGCACCTAGTGATGCATATCTAGAGGGGAAAATATCTGAGGAGGAGAGGATGATTGAGACAGGAGCAAGTAGGCTCATGCTCCATGCACATTCATTGAGATTCACCTATGGGGCACACTATTTTATCGAGAGCAAAATAGATTTTGAAAAAGAAACGGACAAGATTTGCTTGAAAGAGAAGCGTAGATTTAATAACTCGAACTAATGTTTCATGTGAAACATTATACCAAAACAAAATCCAATAATAACATCCTATTGTATTTTGATTTGGGTTAATCTTCACTCCTCACAGCGATAATAAACCCGATCACCCCCACCACAACTACACCCATAATAATCACATAAAGTACCGCATCCATCGTTGTCATTTTGCCTCTCCTTTTTCCTGTTCTCTGAGCTGACCACAGGCGGCAGAGATATCTAGCCCCTTGGATTCTCTAATCGTACAGAGTAATCCTCGCTTGACCAGATACTCTTGGAATGCTACCATGTCCTTTTCTACGGGACGCTTGAACTCTGTACCACCATACGGATTAAAGTAGATCAGGTTGACTTTGGCTTTAATGCCATCTAGCAGACTCAGTAGCTTCTTGGCGGCAGAGATATCATCATTGACATCTTTGATGACAAGATACTCAAACATCACCCGCTTTCTGCTGTTGACAGGAAAAGCCCTGACCGCATCAATAATAGATTTGATATTGTATGCTTTATTAATAGGCATCAACTGTTGACGCAACGCATCATCCACTGCATGTAGTGAGATAGCAAGATTAATCCCTAGATCCATCTCTCCGAGTCTCTTAATCTTGGAGCTGAGTCCTGAGGTAGAGATCGTTTGCCTATGTGGGGCGATTGCCATACCATCTAGATCAGCAAATATTTGTACGGCGTTGGCTACAGCTCCTAGGTTGTCAAGCGGCTCTCCCATCCCCATGAAAACTAGATTGACACGGCGGTTGGCATCGATACCATTGTCTCTCTTGATCTGGCGTACCTGCTCTACAATCTCTCCTGCGGTGAGATCACGCATAAATCCTCCCTTGGCAGTGAGGCAAAAGGCACAACCTACCTTGCACCCTACCTGAGAGGAGATACAAACTGTATAACGCTCCTGATGTTTGAGTGAACCATCTTCATGATACTCTTTGTCTCGCATGAGGAGCAGCACCACCTCTACCGTATGCCCATCATGGAGCTCAAAGAGATATTTTCTACTGCCATCGACACTGTCTTGTACTGTGAGCATCTTGAGTGGACGTAGGGTAAATTCACTATCTAGTTTTTCTCTCATGGCTTTTGGCAAATTCTTCATCTGCTCAAAACTATCTACATATTTATGATAGACCCATGAGTAAATCTGCTTTGCTCGAAACGCTGGCTTGATCATCTCCGAGAGTTCCGTTTTGGTATAGTCTTGTAGTATCTTTTTATGGCTCTGCATGTTCTGCCTCACTCTTTCTCCTTTGTCCCGAATTATGCAATAGAATTGTCAATGATCTGTGGGGGATTGGTAATCCCTGATTGCATTGTTTGGGTTTATATACTCTGTCAATCGCTTCATCGCTTCTGGATGATTTTTCAAAAATGCCTCATGAGCATCTGCATCACAGTGGTTTGTGATGACAAAAATACCTCTACACGGGATATCAAATACTTGAGACACTTTCATCACTGCATAGAACTCCATGTTCTCCAAGTAGATATTCTTTTCTAGATACGCCTCTGCCAAACTGCTATCTGTCGTAATATAGTTAGATGAGTTGACAATGATATCGTTATCAATTGTTTCACATGAAACATTATGCTCGATCGGAGAATAGGCTTGAGCATTGAAAAAACTATTTTCTAGATTAACCGCTCTGCTAGACTCAATGATATCAAATATCTGATGAGATCCATAACTACCAGCCGATCCAACAAAGCATATCTCATCAGGGCGTTGCTCTATACAGATTTTGGTCAGATTGATTGCTGTATCAACCATGCCAATGCCCACAGCTCTAGCAAAGACAAACTGCTCTATCTCTCCCGCACAGATAATCATCTAGAGCCTCACTGGGATATCATGTGACCTTAGATAACGTTTGAGATCCATGATATCTATCTCTTTGAAATGAAATATGGATGCTGCCAATGCGGCATCAGAGTGTCCTATCGTAAACGCCTCTTCGATGTGTTGCATGGTGCCTGCCCCTCCGCTGGCAATGATGGGGATAGGAGCGACTTCGCCTATGCGCCGATTGAGCGTATTGTCAAATCCTGCCTTGGTACCATCCGCATCCATAGAGGTCACGAGCAGCTCCCCTGCCCCTCTCTCGTACGCCTCTTGTGCCCAAGCGATTGCATCGATACCTGTGTCGTTACGCCCCCCATGGGTAAAGATATGCCACCTGCCCTCACCTACACGCTTGGCATCAATCGCTACCACGATACACTGTGCACCAAAACGCTGTGAAGCTTCTGTGATAAACTCTGGGTTTTTAATCGCAGCTGAATTGATGCTGACCTTGTCACACCCAGCATCTAGTAGCTTGTAGATATCATCCAGTTTTCGGATGCCTCCGCCTACGGTCAAGGGGATAAATACCTCTTTGGCAACCTCACGCACCACATCAACAATAGTATCCCTGCCTTCATGGCTAGCACCGATATCGAGAAAGGTAATCTCGTCTGCACCCTCTTGGTTATAGCGTTTAGCCACCTCTACGGGATCACCCGCATCTCTGAGCCCCACAAAGTTGACTCCCTTGACCACCCTACCGTTATCCACATCTAAACATGGTATAATTCTCTTAGCAAAATAATCCATTCTATTCCTATTGGTTATATTATCTGCGATTATAGCGAAAAAATAAGAAAAAAAGTGTATAATGAAATCCGATGAAGAATTAGCAGTATTTGCCAGCAAAAGATTTGGTCAGAATTTTCTGAAAAATCAGGTTTATATCGAAAAAATCATCCAAGCGATGCCCAATGATTCTCTGCCTATTGTAGAGATTGGCCCTGGCTTAGGTGATTTAACGCAAGCGCTCGTAAGAGCCAAAGATGTCACAGCTTTTGAAGTAGATAAGAGACTATGCGAGCATCTCACGCAAACGTTCAGTGAACCCATCCGTCAAGGGGTCCTGACACTCAAGTGTGGAGATGCGATTGAGCATTGGGAGCAGGATGGACTGCTGGATGAGCCTTATCATCTGGTAGCCAACCTGCCCTACTATATTGCAACCAATCTTATCCTGAAAGCACTGCATGATCCACAGTGTCAGTCTATACTGACCATGGTTCAAAAAGAGGTAGCACGCAAATTTGCTGCACAGCCCAAACAGAGAGAGTTCTCTGCACTGGGTGTGTTGGCTGACAGCGTAGGAGAGGCAACACTCTGTTTCGAGGTAGAACCTGAAGCATTTGTGCCTCCCCCCAAAGTAACCTCTGCCGTGCTCTCTATTGTCAAGCACCGCTCACTAGAAGAGAGAGGATTTGAAGATTTCCTCAAAGTGGCTTTTTCTCAACCCAGAAAGAAGCTCTCCAAAAACCTGAGTGGACGCTATGCCAAGGATAAGATTACAGAGATCTTTAGGGATCTCCAACTGCAAGATACACTCCGTCCTCATGAGACTGCGACATCTATTTATCATCAAATATATAATGCCCTCGGGCAAAAGGATACTCTAGATGAACGAAAATCAAGACAACAACAAACCAAAAAGAAACCCAAACCCCTATAGACAGAATAGTCAAGCGGGACAAAACAACAGCCAAAACAGAGAACAACCCAGAGAGCCACGCAAGGAGAGCTCTTCTAGGGAGGAGAATGGGAACAGAGAAGGCAACAGAAAACCCAATCCCAACCGAAAACCTAACCATCAAAACCGCAAACCCAACCCCAACAAAAAACCCAACCCCAATCAAAAAAACGGGGATCGCAAACCAAATAACAATAAATCTGGTGGCAATAAAAATAGAGGTCGCAGAAAACAGCAACCCACCAATGTCTCCGAAGAGATGAAAGTCTGCCTCATCGACAACGAGCGTGTACAACAAGAGAGAATGGCACCATGGAAGCAGATCGAGATGAACAGCCGTGGCAAAATCCGCTTCACCCCTCTGGGTGGACTAGGAGAGATCGGTGGAAACATCGCTGTCATGGAGACTGAAAACTCTGCCTTTATCATCGATGTGGGTATGAGCTTCCCCGATGAGACCATGCATGGTGTGGATATCCTCGTACCAGATTTTAGCTACCTACACACTATCAAAGACAAGATTAATGGTATCGTCATTACCCACTCACACGAAGACCACATTGGTGCCATGCCTTATCTCTTCAAAGAGTTAAAATTCCCAATTTATGGTACTCCACTGGCTCTAGCCATGATAGAAAATAAGTTCAATGAGCATGGGCTCTCAGCAGACACCAAGTACTTCAACTTTGTCACCAAACGCAAGCAGTATCAAATTGGTGATTTCAAAGTGGAGTGGATGCACATGACACACTCAATCGTAGACTCTTCTGCTTTGGCAATAGAGACTCCCGTAGGCACAGTCATCCATACAGCGGATTTCAAGATTGACCACACACCCATAGATGGCTATACTGCCGACCTACATCGTTTTGCACACTATGGTGCCAAAGGCGTGCTCTGTCTCTTCTCTGACTCTACCAATTCGCACAACCCTGGATTTACCAAGAGTGAGAGAATTGTTGGTGGCACCTTTGACAGACTCTTTGATCTCGCAGAAGGCAGAGTCATTATGTCTACTTTTTCCTCCAACGTCCACCGTATTTACCAAGCTATGGAGAGAGGCATTAAGCACGGCAGAAAGCTCTGCGTCATCGGTAGATCTATGGAGAGAAATATTGAAACCACGAGAAAACTAGGCTATCTAGACATAGAGGACAAGCACTTTATAGAGCCCCACGAAATCGGACGATATAAAGACGAAGAGATACTCGTCGTCACCACAGGATCACAGGGCGAAGCGATGGCAGCACTCTCACGTATGGCAACAGATGAGCATAGACATATCAAGCTCAAACCTACAGATACCATTATCATCTCTGCTTCTGCCATCCCTGGCAACGAAGCCTCTGTCTCCAAGCTCATGAACCGTCTCATGAAATCAGGTGTGACCATCCGATATAAAGAGTTCGCCGATATTCATGTCTCAGGACACGCGGCCCAAGAGGAGCAGAAGCTCATCATCCGTCTGGTACAGCCTAAATTTTTCCTCCCTGTACACGGTGAGTATAACCATATCGCAGCCCATGCCAAAACCGCTGCAACCTGTGGCGTAGATGCACGAAATATGCTACTGATGAGTGATGGAGACCAAGTAGAGATCACCCCTAAGTTTATCAAAAAAGTCAAAGCGGTGAAAACGGGTAAACGCTATATCGACAATATGAACAACAAAGAGATATTCAATGATGTTGTGGAAGACAGACAAAAACTTGCCACAGATGGTATCGTCAATGTGAGTATGCAGATTTCAACCAAAACTGGCAAAGTTGTAGGTAAACCTGCAATCTCTACTTTTGGTATCATCGCAAACAAAGAGGACAAGCGTTTCGAAAAAGATCTCGAACAGATCATCGAAACCTATCTGCTCACAGCCAAAATAGAGGGCAATGCCAATGCCAAGAAAATCGAAGAAGATATTCGTGGTACAGTACGTAAACATGTCATACGTATCAAAAAACTCTATCCTGTGATTATGGTCACAGTGTTTCTCACAAACTAATGCCAAATCAAAATACAATAGTATACTTCAGGGAGCATCATCGTGAGTAGCTGTGAAATGTATAGAGTGCAGTACTAGCCATAGCTAATTCAAATTCTATATATTTTGCAGATGCTTGCGAGGATGTTCTTTAGGGTATATTATTGGATTTGATATAAGTACCAAAACCCTACAGAATCTACTCTGCGGGGTCAGACACAAGGAGCTACCCATGAGACTCAATAAATTTATCTCCCACAATAGCAAATACTCACGCAGAGAAGCCGATAGGCTTATCGAAGCGGGCGAAGTAAAAATCAACAAAAAAGTCATACATGAATTTGGCTACGAAGTACAGAGCAACGACCAAGTCACGCTCAAAAACAAACCCATCAAGCCCAAAAAACAGGGTGAGCTCACTGTGGTCATCTATAACAAGCCCAAGGGAGTGCTCGTCACCAAAAAAGATGACCGAGGCAGAGCTACTATCTATCATAAGCTACCTGGGAAATACAGGAACTTTATGCCTATAGGTAGGCTGGACTATGCCTCAGAGGGACTTTTGCTCCTCACGGATGCACCAGAGGTTGCGGAGGCACTCATGACCAGTGATCTGCCACGTACTTACAATATCAAGATCGACAAACCCGTTACGCAGGTAATGATAGATGCGATGAAGGGTGGTCTGCACCTAGAGGATGCCTCTGCTGGTGCCCATGAGAGGAGCCATATCCGCAGTATGGACTTTGCTCCATTTGCTAGTTTTGAACTCAGAGGTCAAACAGGTAAATACACCAAACTCCGCGTCACCATCACCGAAGGGAAAAACCGCGAACTGCGACGCTTCTTTGCCCATTTTGACGCGACTGTAGTAGATCTCAAGCGGGTAGCATTTTGGGGCATAGAGCTCAACAACCTCCCTACCAACAAAACCCGTTATTTCACACGCAGAGAGTATGACGATCTACATAAGCTCCTCAAAAAAAGTCAGAAAAAAGAGAAGAGAGATGCTCCTAGCACTTAAATACCGCCCTGCCTCACTCGACCAGATTGTGGGTCAAGAGGCACTATTGGGCACAGATGCTCCTCTGCGAAAGCTCATAGAGGCAGACGCCCTGCCCCATCTCTTTTTTTATGGGCCTCCAGGATGTGGCAAAACCACACTGGCTAGAGTCATCGCAAGCACACTAGATCGCCCCTTTTATGAACTCAATGCAACCGCACTCAAGGTAGAGGAGCTCAGAAAGATTTTCAAAGAGCATAGCAATGCCCTGCAAAAACCGCTTATCTTTATCGATGAAGTACATCGGCTCAGTAAAAATCAACAAGAGGTACTGTTACCCTTTATGGAGAGTTATGCGGCACTCATTATCGGTGCCTCTACAGAAAACCCCTACTATAGCATGACTGCCGCGATGCGTTCTCGCTCACATCTATTTGAGCTCAAGCATATTGCCGAACAAAGCATGCAGAGACAACTGGAGGAGATTGCAGACAAAGAGCGTATCATGATTGAAGAGGATGCCAAAAAATATCTCATCAGCTCTAGTGCTGGTGATTTACGTGCGATGCTAAACCTCCTAGAGAGTGCCTCTCACCTCTCCTCCCCTATCACACTCACAAATCTCAAAGCCATCAGACCGCATGCTATCCAAGCAGGCTCCAGTGAAGCGGACAGCCATTATGATCTCACCTCTGCTATGATCAAGAGTATTCGAGGCAGTGATATCGATGCAGGGATTTACTACCTCGCACGACTCATCAGTGGGGGTGAGCCTCCCGAGTTTCTCGCCAGACGGCTTGCGATTCTCGCCAGTGAAGATATCGGCAATGCCAACCCCAATGCCCTCAATCTAGCCGCTTCTACCCTCACTATCGTCAAAAATATTGGCTACCCAGAGGCCAGAATCCCTCTGGCACAACTGGTAGTCTACCTCGCCAGCTCTCCCAAATCCAACAGTAGCTATCTAGCCATCAACAAAGCCCAAAAAGCGATACAAGACGGGGAGCTCTACCCCGTACCAGAACAGATAAAAACCCATAGTCAAACCTATCTCTATCCCCACGACCATGGGGGCTGGATAGAACAAAAATATCTAGAAAAAGATTTGGATTTTTATCACTCAAAAGGAAGTGGATTTGAGAAAAATTTAGAAGACTGGATTCGGAAAATTAAAGCATCTCGCTAAAGACTTTCTATGGCATTTCTTGCTTGATCCAGACCCATAGCACCATCAATATATTTACCTTCAATCTCCCATAGTCTTTTCAAAAAATATGTTTTAAACTCGCTCTCTTGTAGCTGTTCCTTTGCAACCTGCTTCATCGTATCAAAATCTGGGAAAAAACTTAACATTTTTTCTTTGATAATGCTTTCTTTCCATACATTTTTTGCTTTGGGCAGGGGGAGACCAGAAAGATTTAAAACATCATCTCCATTAATATCTACAGAATAATATTTGGCATATTCTCTAGCTTTTCTTGATTGACTATTCTCCAATCCTGGTGTTGTACTCTCTGCTTCACCAACAAGGTCTGTAACCAAATACATAAACCCTATACCAGCTATAATCATCAGCAAGATACCTTTATTCACTACTATATCCTTGTTGTATGTGTTATCTATAGCTCTAATTATAGCAAAAGAAACTACTTTTTTCATAACTTCACGATTCTACTACAATAATTTAACCCCAAATTATACAATCGAATTGCCAAATATCCTACTGATGCTTGGCTCATGGGTATTTGCAGCGTGTTTGAGGCACACCCAAAGGTGCATCGATGCATAGCTGTGAATGCCCATGAGTCAATGATCTGCGGGAGATTGGTAATCCCTATTGCATAGTTTGGGTTGATATAATCATTCTGGATTATTGGTTTAGCTACCATCTGGGAAAGTTATTTAATCCTTATTAAGGTTATTTTTATTCTATTATAGTTATTATTTCATCATTTAAAGGATTAACCATGAAAGAAAATATACTATATGCATTTGATGTATTGACAAATCTTGGTGAGTTGGGCAAGACAACTGTTCAGCAGATATTTACCTTGGGACCATTGATAAACGATGAGGGGCGTGTCGATAAGTCTGTTGTTGTTGATATGCTATTTTCTCAGAGCAAAAACCCAGATGTGGCGT
>CAZEIN010000039.1:0-3302 GCA_964512425.1 uncultured Sulfurovum sp. | reverse complement strand
CTCGATTCAGGATCCAGGGCTTGGCATGACAGGGCAGATGCTTGAGAGGATGCTCCTTGAAGTATACTATTGTATTTGATTTGGTATAAAGTCAAAGAAAAAATGGATACTCTATACTAGCTCTCCCCCACAAAATGCTATACTTTCAGATACAAACCAGAGGGAGACATACCATGATCTACGGCAAATACCAAACTTTTAAAGACGAGATAGAGCAGTTTGTAGAATCCAAGCATATCTATACGGATGTGCTGCATACATTGGCATACGGTACAGATGCATCTTTTTATCGTCTGATTCCTAAAATTGTGGTCTTGGTGCATACGCCTGAGCAAGTCTCAGAGCTACTCGCTATCGCTACTAAACTGGCGTTGCCTGTAGTGTTTCGGGCTGCGGGGACTTCGATTTCTGGGCAGGCTATTACGGACTCTATTTTGCTGGTAACCTCTAGGGATTGGCGAGGGATGCAGATCAGCGAGGATCATGCACATGTCACGCTCTCCCCCTCAGTGGTCGGTGCAGATGCCAACAGCTACCTGCTGCCCTACGGCAAAAAGATCGGGCCCGATCCCGCCAGTATCAGCACAGCTATGATCGGAGGAATTGCTGCGAACAATGCCAGTGGTATGTGCTGTGGTGTGGCGGACAACTCTTATAAAACATTAGAGAGCATGAAGATTATCTTCTGTGATGGCAGTAGGCTGGATAGTGCTGATGCCCGTAGCAGAGAGGCATTTGCCCAGAGCCATGCAACACTTCTCGCTGGATTGGACACGCTCGCCAAGCAGACCAGAGCCAACACCGCACTGCGTGCCAAAATAGAGCGAAAATACAAGATCAAAAACACCAACGGCTACTCTCTCAATGCACTCGTAGACTACACGGATCCCATCGATATACTCATCCACCTGATGATCGGCTCCGAGGGTACACTGGGCTTTATCGAAGAGATTACCTACCGTACGGTGCCAGAGTATGCGGACAAAGCCAGTGCTCTGATGGTTTTCAAAAATATGCATGATGCCTGTGAGGCGACACGTATCATGAAGATGGAGTGTCCTGATAGCGTAGATGCTGCAGAGCTCATGGATAGAGAGGCGTTGCGTTCCGTAGAGGATCAGGCGGGGATGCCACCATTTTTGCGTGGGCTAGATGACGATGCCACCTCTGTGCTGGTGGAGAGTAGAGCACCTAACCCTGAGGCACTTCAGGACAACATCCTAGAAGTTCTGGAAAAACTGAGTGGCATAGAGCCCGTGCATCCCATAGCATTTACCACCGATGTCGCCACCTATACGACCTATTGGAATATCCGTAAAAACCTCTTTCCTACGGTAGGAGCTATTCGAGAGAGTGGCACAGTGGTGATTACTGAGGATGTAGCGTATCCCATAGCATCCCTGGCAGAAGCAACACTCGATTTACAGCGTATTTTGAACAAGCATGGATATGGGGATGCCTTTATCTTTGGACATGCGCTGGAGGGCAATCTGCACTTTATACTCTCTCAGTCTTTTGATACCGCCGAGGAGATCGCTCGCTATGAGGGTCTCATGGAAGAGGTAACCCGACAAGTAGCCGATACCTATCATGGCAGCCTCAAGGCGGAGCATGGTACAGGACGCAATATGGCTCCCTTTGTTGAGAGAGAGTGGGGAGAGGATGCCTACAAGCTCATGTGGCAACTCAAAGAGATTTTTGACCCACAGAGTCTACTCAACCCAGGCGTGATACTGAGCAAGGACAAGCAGATACATCTCAAGAATTTCAAGCTCATGCCTCCTAGCGATCCGCTAGTAGACCAGTGTATCGAGTGTGGGTTCTGTGAACCCAAATGCCCCTCCAATGTCTTGACACTGACGCCCAGACAACGTATCGTAGTCTACCGTGAGATGGGCAGACTCCAAGATGCTGGCGACATAGAGACGCTAGAGCAGTTCAGGGAGATCTATCAGTACAACGGTATCGAGACCTGTGCCACCTGTCAGCTCTGTTCGCTCTCCTGCCCTATAGGGATCGATACAGGGGCACTGACCAAAAAGCTCAGAGCAGAGCAGATAGTGGCAATCGGAGGGAAAATCGCTTGGCAGGTTGCCAAGCACTATAGTGGGGTGCTACAGAGTACCAGAGTGGCACTGAGTAGTGTGGGATGGATAGGAGACAAACTCCCTGATCGTACCCTATATGTCGGTACAGAGAAGCTTAGAGCCCTTACAGGTGTCAGCCTGCCGCAGTGGACAGAGAGTCTGCCTAGAGGAGTGGCTTTTGAGCCTACAGTGACGCTTGAAAATAGCACAGAGAAGGTCGTCTATTTCTCCTCCTGTATCAACCGCACCATGGCAAACCCCAGTCCAGAAGAGGAAGCCCCGCTCTATGAGGTGGTAATCAGTCTCCTGGAAAAGGCAGGGTATGAGGTAATCATCCCAGCCTCTATCGAGGGGCTCTGTTGCGGGATGCCGTTTAGCTCCAAAGGCTACAAAGCACAAGGACAGATGAAATCAGATGAGCTAGAGGCGTCACTACGCAGTGCCAGTGAGGATGGCACATACCCTATCCTCTGCGATATGTCTCCCTGCTCCAAGACCATGGCACAAAACTTTGGAGAGCGACTCAAAGTCTATGATTCTATAGCGTTTATCGCGATGTTTCTCCTAGAGAAGCTCCCTATCACACAAATAGATGAGCCTATCGTCATCCACCACACCTGTAGCACCCGCAAAGAAGGACTTGTAGGCGACTTTGAAAAGATTGCCAGAGCCTGTAGCTCCCATGTCACAGTGCCTAAAAAAGTCAGCTGTTGTGGTTTTGCAGGAGACAGAGGATTTACCTACCCAGAGCTCAACCGCTCAGCCCTCAGACACCTCAAATCAGAGATACCCGCAGATACGAAACTGGCATTTTCTACGAGTAAGACCTGCGAGATAGGGTTGAGTGAAGAGAGTGGATTGGCGTATCGATCGGTGTGGTATCTGTTGGAGCGAGCTGTGGCAAAGTAGTGTTCAGCCCAAATCCAATAGTATACCCCAGAGAACATCCTCGTAAGCATACTATTGTATTTTGATTTGATATTACTTTTTCTTCTTTAAAATACTTTGAATGATGCCATCTAGCTTCTCTTCGCTAGGCATACCAGGTACCATGGCTACTGCTTTGCCATCACCATCTAGTACGAGGAGGAAGGGAATATACCCCTCCCAGCCGGCACGCTGAGCGATATAGTCTACAAACTGGCCAGCATCAGCGGAGGCCACTACATCATAGTTGATTGGTTTGCCAGCAGCTCTAAATGCTTCGAGAGTACG
>CAZEIN010000038.1:0-6295 GCA_964512425.1 uncultured Sulfurovum sp. | reverse complement strand
TGCATGACAACATGCTCGGATCGTTCAAATCCATAGGCGGTGCTATCTCCATATCCATAAAGTTTTTTTGACAGGAGTGCGTAGATCTCTTTGGTTTTGATAAGAGGGAGTTTGCTATCTTGGTTCAGTTTCATAGAGAGTTTTTGATACTTTTCACAAGCCAGTCTGCCTCCGAGATCACAGCCTTTTCTATAGAGTATGAGTGCTTTTGTAGTATCCTTTTTCATGGAGGATGTGGCATTTGCTCTCCCGTTCCAAGTCGCCAAAACACCATCCTCATACATCCCCCCAGCGATACCACATCCAGAAGCCGATCCCACCGCACAGTCTGACTCCCAACGAAACAAGCTCTGATCCCACCCCGCAGACAGTTGAGATAACAGCACACACAAGAGGACTATTGGTTTAAAATATCTATACATGTGACTCCTATCAGCATTAGACTTGGAAGTCCATTTTTCACTAAAAAAATTATAGTTTGAACTCTATTTGGGAAACAGCATCGACCCTGAGAGTGTGTGATACCTACTCGCACTCCCTAGCTCCCAACTCCAACAGCTCCTCACAGGCAAACCCAGCCTCTTTGCGTGCTGCTACATTCATGTGTGGTTTGTGGCGATGCAGGGCATAGCGATCTAGTATCTCGATAAAGGTCTCAGCCACATCCAAGCCTCTCTGCTCACAGAGCCATCTGAACCAGCGGTCGCCTTTGCGCACATGCTCGATCTCTTCGTGTTCTATGATGCCGAGTGCTTCGATGATACGGGCTACGAGGGGGTTGGAGGCTTGGTTTTGGAGTTTTTTGACGATTTGGGGATTGACATCTAGTCCACCTGCTTCGTAATGGCGAGGAATGACTGCCATACGGTCGAGTACATCCCCCGCGGTGTGCATACTGGCATCAAATAGCCCCTGATGCACAGGTAAGTCTCCGTATGCGTAACCTAGCTCTTCGAGCACCTCGTGTAGCATCCTGAAATGGCGTACTTCATCCTCTGCTACGACCAGCCAATCATGCTTGTATGCGCGTGGCATATCAGGGAAACGGTACACCGCATCCAGTGCCAAATCAATCGCAGAGAGTTCGATATGGGTAATCGCATGTATCAGTGTCGCCAACCCATCAGTCGTATCAAAATGCTTGCGTGCAGGCAGTTCTCTGGGATGAACAATCTGACACTTGGAGGCATAGGAGGGCTGATCAAATAAAATCGGGGCAAAGCCCTCTTGGTCAAATGGCTCATTTGTGCTACAATATGCCAAAAGTTCATCACAGAGCACTGCCTTGGTATCGATATCAGGCGTTTGTAGTGCCTGTTCTAATGTATGATAAAAATCCATAGGAGAATTATAGCACATGCAGATCAAAGTACAGCCCATGGGAGCCTACCAAACCAACTGCTACATCGTCACAATCGACGGCAAAGACCTGATCATCGACCCAGGGCAGAACGCTACCCAGTGGGTGAGTGCCAATGTCAAAAACCCAGTAGCCATCCTCAATACCCACGGGCATTTTGACCATGTCTGGAGCAATGCCGCACTCAAAAAACAGCTGAGTCTTCCCATCTACTGCCCAGATGAAGATGCCTTTATGCTAGAGGATGATCCATTTGGACAGGGCACACCCAGCTCTCACCCTGATTATAGAGTCAAAGGCGATGAACTGCTAGAGATAGAGGGGATCAAGATCCAGTATCGACACTTCCCCGGTCATACCCCTGGCAACTCTATCATAGAGATAGGAGATCACTGGTTTAGCGGGGATTTTCTCTTTCAGCAGAGTATCGGTCGCTGGGATTTCCCCTACTCTAGTGGTGCGGATATGGTACGAAGCCTCCAAAAAGCAATGCAAATCCAAGGAGAGTTTACTGTGCACCCAGGTCATGGAGCCGATACCACACTCTCCGCAGAGCAACATATTATGCACTTTTGGGTAGAGCAAGTTAAACAAACACTTTGAACCCAAACTATGCAATAGAGAGAGATTACCAATCTCCCACAGATGCTTGGCAATTCTATTGCATAATTTGGGCTGAATCTCTAATACAACTCCAATACATCTATCACAGGTGGTATCAAAAAACGCAGAGGTAACCCCACCTCTCCTATGCCACTGGTGACAAACACTTGCCCATTTTTATAGCGGTAGAGTCCTTGATCCCAAAGTATATCAACCCCTAGCACAGGAATCATTCTTTTATAGAGATAAGGGATACGCACTTGCCCACCATGCGTATGTCCTGCCAGTGTCAAGTCAGGGTAATGGTTTGGGGCATAAGAGAGTGCTGTATCCGGATTGTGTGTGAGCACAATCAGCTTCTCCTCGGAGGTATAGCTATCGAGAGACTCACCTCATCCTCTCTCGCCCACCTACTACCTAATCCCACTATCGTCACTCCTTTTAGCTTGGCTACTCTATTTGTAATCAGTTTGACACCATACTCTCGAAGTATTTTCACCAATGCCGTACGCACCTTGGGGCCTGGTCTCTCACAATCATGGTTACCTAGCACTGCAAATACAGGCACTTTAAGTTTAGAGAGTGGCACAAAAAGCTCTCTCATATCACCAAACTGTGGCTCATAGGTAAAGTCTCCAGCTATCATCACCGCATCTATATCATCCATTGCATTGATTTTCTCTACGGTACGCCCTAGTATATGCTGGTTATTGTAGATACCCAGATGTATATCTGTAATCAATGCATATTTGGCTTTGAAACCTGTCTGTATCTGATAGTGATTGACAAAAAGCATTTGTGGCTCTATAAAACGTGCATAGATAAAAAGCACCGAGAGTAGTATCAAAACCCATCTACGTTTTTTGACAAAGAGATACAGTAGTGGCAAAACCAACCACGAGCCATAGTAGATAGCGAACTTGATAGTCAACACAATACACTCCCTTATGAATCAATCCATTTCCAGATATGTTGCTATCGAATCTTTAAGTATCTTGAGCTCTTGTTTGTATGAATCAATATATCTGTCTAATAACTCGGGTTTTTTATAGATTGAAATCGTTTTATAAACTTCATTCATCAAGACAAACATTTGGTTTGCACCAATAGTCTCAGCCAAGCCCTTCATATCCAAGGCAAGTATTCTCGCTTGACCATAACGCCTTTCATGAACTAATGTTTCATACAATATATCACTTTTTGCATAGGCATCTATAAATTCTCGTAATACCTCTTTATAGAATACAGCGTTATTTTGCATGCGTGCCAATCCTTCTTCGGTATTGAGTCCATCTAAGCGAATTGGCTCTACAGTCTTTTGAACTTTTTGTGGCTCATATGTTTTTGCGTCTCCTAAGAAAAAGTGCATAGCTGTATAAAGTTTTTCCACTTTAATGGGTTTAGACAAGTATCCATTCATCCCTACATCAAATATTTTTTCAATTTCATGCTCTGCTACTAGTGCAGTCAATGAAACGATAGGTATATGATCAAAACGTTTATCTTGGCGTATTTTTTCTGTTGCGACAAAACCATCCATAATAGGCATACTGATATCCATCAAAATAAAATCAATACTATCAACATGTTCCTCTAATTTCTCTATAGCTTCTTGTCCATTATTTGCAACTATGATATGCATATTGGACTTTGACAATACGCCTTTTACAACCTTTTGATTGATAATATTATCCTCAACAATCAACAAGTTTTTATTGGCAAAATTTCTAAACATATCTAGCGTAAGATTTTGAATATCAGCGAATAATGCCCTATGCACAGGCAATGTATTTTGGGATTCTATTTTATTGTCTCTCTTGCTTTTCTTTTCCAGAAGATAAAGACCATCGATAATCCCATAAACATATTCAGGAGAAAATGGTTTACAGAGAACACTATTTACCATGTTTGGTAGTATGCTGGAATACTCTTTATATAAATTTTCCATAGCCACAACTTTCAATCCATCATGGCCTTCAATACTTTGTATCTGTGAGCTACTCAAAATCTCCAAAATCTCCCTCTCTATCATCAGAATATTATACTGCTTCAGTTTGGTAATATTCTGTAGCAGATAACTCCTGTCCTTTATATCTGCTGTGATATGAAAATAGGATAATCTCTTTTGAAGTGCACGTGCAACATCTAAATCATTCTCTATGATTAATACATGGCTCTCCATAGTTTTTTTCTGAGAAAGCCTATATTTTCTTTTATCTCTACTAGGCTCCTCTATGGGTAATATAATTTGTAGATTATCATGCTGTACTTTACTATAAATAGTGAGCTCCCCATCCATCAAATCAATCAATTTTTTAGCCACAAAAATACCCAAGCCCAAATATCTTTTTGATACTTCATCATAACGAGTCTCAAAGAAGTTCTCTTTGTCTTTGATTTTGATACGACCCTCAATATTAATATGAAGTTTTTTTCCCTCTGTGATAGTACTCTTTGTAGCAATCATCAATTTTACTTTGTTCCCTATCGTATATTGTATATAGTACTCCAGTAGATTTACAAGAATCTGGCTCAAGTGAGAGGAGTCTGTCAATAACCTATTAGAGACATTGGTATCAATATCAAAAATAAGATTGGTTTGATGTTTTTTTGCACTTTCGTTCAAAACACCAATAACCTCATGTAACATATTGTCAAAATTAAAAACCTCTTTGACAAATACAATTTTTTTAGATTTCAGTTGTAAAAACTTGATCAAGTCACCGGTACGGTTGAGTAACTCATTCTCATTATACATTACCTGCTTGATATCATCATGTAGATTGGTCTCTTTTGATTTTTCTACCAACTTACTGGTCTTATCCATTGTCTCTTTGGCAATAGTATGGATATTCTCGCCCATACTTGAAAGCACATGATGCTGTTTCTCTTCGAGTAGTTTATACTTCTCTTTCATCCTAGCATGAGACTCCTTGAGTCTTCTAATCTGATCCGATGAAAGAAACATATACAAAATACCGATAATTGCCAATCCGAATAGAGCAATCCAAAGGGTATTATCTTCTTTGTTAGTAGGTGCCTCTCTTGTAGCAACGGCTCTCTTTTTCACAGTTTTGATTTTTCCTAGCGAGGAAGGTTGTACGTTGCTCTCTTCATTAACACTAAACCACTATGGACTGAAAGTCCATAGTGGTTTAGTTCTCCCCCTTGCACAACTAAGGCAACACACCACAGTATAAGCCATCGAAGCATAGGTAACCCCTTTCAAAGATATATAGGGATATTCTACCATAAATAACTTCGGCATATCAACGTAAAGGGAATCTCCAAAATAGCTAAGAAGAATAGTATACTTTAATAAGAAAATTTATAACCACGTCGTCTCACGGTATGGATAACTTGGAATCCGAGAATACTTTTGAGCCGTTTACGAATTTGGTTAATAGCAACCTCTACTGTATTGTCACTGACATACTCTGGTTCTTCCCAAAGGGCATTAATAATTTCATCTTTAGAAAACACACGCTTTTTACGTACTGCCAAATAAGCGAGAATATCAAAGGTCTTTCCATTGAGTGAAACTGTTTTATCGTCATATTCAATCTTTTTGTTAGCGATATCAATAGTCAGCTTACCAATATCAATGGTTGTACCAAAGAGGTTACGCATATTTGCAAGCACTCTAGCTGCAAGCAAATCAGGATGATCAAGATGGCTATCAATCACATCATCTGCACCAAGATTGTAAAACTCTACTTGACTTTTTCTGTCATCGGAAAGGAGTATAATTTTCGTCTCGATTTTCTTCTTTTTCACATCTCTCATATAACGCTCCAGAGAGAACATCACGCCCTCATCCACAATAATAATCAATTCATAGTGGCGAAAATCTGTAAAATTTGTTGCATCATAAATATCTCTAGCATTGTCTACTATACAGATAAAGTATTTTTCAATCTCTCTCTCTAACTCTTTGGCAAAATCATTTTTGAACCCTACGGTCAATATTCTCATTATTATCCTATCTAACAAACGGTAGACACAGCCCATTCATATAACTAAAAATGTCAAACTATGCTTTTATTGCCGTAGTTATAGCTAAAAGTAGCTTATTTAAAAATAAAAGTAACTTTTTAGGTTAATTGGATATATTTATGTTTTAGACTTTTTTATCGCTTTTAGATAAACTCTTTTAGGTGCAGGATACCCTTCTACGGTCTTTGTGGGATCATTGGAATCTAAAAAGTCTTCTAAACTTTGATGATTTACCCACTCTGTTTTTCTCTGTTCACTACTGTCAGTAACACGTGTGTCCAAAATCTCTACACTCTCAAATCCTGCTCTGCTACACCAGTTTTTCAATGCAGAAAT
>CAZEIN010000037.1:0-2577 GCA_964512425.1 uncultured Sulfurovum sp. | reverse complement strand
GCGTAAAACCATCGCCGAACCTATGGGTGCGACTCAAATTTTACACAAACCCCTTAAATACGAGCATAGCACATATTCAGAGAATCCTATTTCGAGATTTGGGTTAGTGAGCCAAAAACTGCTGTAGTCCGCGCTTGGCTTTCCAGTCCATCTCATAGTAGATAAACCCTAGGTACCAAGTGAGCTGTTGTGAGGTGATGCCGCGCTTGGCAGCTTCGCACTTGAGGATGTATTGTGGGATGCGGACTTTGGTGTGGGCGAAGCGTTTTGCTAGTTTTTCGATCGCTTTACCATGTCTGTTGTAACACAGACGAGCAAACACAAAGGGTAATCCTGTCTGTGTATGCCATGCCTCAGCCAGATCGATTCCCTCTCCGCCATCGAGATAGTATCGCAAGGCATCATCACCGATGAGAACTCTGCCGTGTAGTCCCAGTATCTTGGCTAGGTGATTGGAGGTGGCAGAGGCCGGGTCGCTGGCTTCTGCTTCGGGGAGGACAAAGACCGAGTAGACCTTTTTGTCTGCGATGATGCCTAGATCTGTGCAGCGAAATTTAGGGGAGTGGATGCTAGAGATAAATGCAGCATTGACCTCCCCTCTGCGCAGGGAGGCATTGATCTGTGAGGGGACGGCACGCTTGTATCGAAAGCTCATCTTGGCAGCATTACTGCGTAGGTAACGTTTGAGAAAGAGCTGAAAAGGCAGGAGATTGAGATAACTGATCGAACCAAATAGCATCTTCTCTTTTCTCCCTTGGTAATATTAGCGGTATCTTTAAGGAAAATTATATCCAACTGGAACTATAATCAAGCCAATAAAAAAAGGTAGACAATATGGTAAAAGTAGATTTTTTAGGGCCTATAGGCAAGGCACCCATGGAGATAGAGGCAGCCACACTCGCTGATGTGGCGATACAACTCCAAAATGATGCAGCAGTGAGTGGTTGGTTAGACAAGTGTGCAGTAGCACTCAATGATACAATGGTGAGCGATCTAAGTACTCAGCTCAAGGATGGGGACAAAGTCTCTATCCTCCCCCCCGTGTGTGGAGGCTAGGCTATGGAGCTCTATCATGGTCCACTCGATGCCAAAGAGATTTTTGGTAGATGGCTGGATGAACATCAAGTGTCTAATTATGGTGCGTTTATCCCTTTTGTGGGGATTATACGAGATGAGGATGGGATCGAGGCATTGAGCTTTGATATCTATGAGCCTGTGTTGCAGGTATGGTTCGACCAGTGGCAAGCCAAAGCCGCCGAGCGAGGAGCCATCGTCAAAATGGCACATGCGATTGGAGATGTGCCTATCCACACCTCCTCCTATATCTCTGCAGTATTCTCGCCACAACGCAGAGTCGCACTAGAGCTCATCGATGCTTTTGTCGAAGACTTCAAAGCCAATGCTCCCATCTGGAAATATGATGTCAGAGAGGGGAAGCGTATCTATGCAGCAGACAGAAGTACTCCAATGGATGGAGCAGGAGTGTTATCATGATGCATTTTGACCAATCTATAGCTATTCTGGAGCGTATAGAAATCGCTGATCGCAAAACCAAGAGAATGTTTATCATGGACGCACAGGGCTTTGTACTGGCAGAAGATATCATCGCAGACCACAACTCCCCTGAGTTTCCTACCTCTGGGATGGATGGCTATGCCCTCAAACATGCTGACATGGCACTAGGTAGACTCAAAATCGCCAGCATCAATCCTGCAGGGTCAGATGAAAAGGAGATCGTACAGAGCGGAGAGTGCATCAAGACCTTTACAGGATCGCTCATGCCAGAGGGTTCAGATACGCTCATCCCTATCGAAAATGTCACTGTAGAGGATGGCTATATCCTCATCGATGAGCCTGTGCCGTATGGTTTTTCTGCACGAGAGGTGGGAGAGAACTATGCCAAAGACGAGACACTCATCCGAGAGGGAAGCCTCATCGAGTTCCCCCAAATAGGTGTACTAGCCAGCCTCAATATCTCCGAAGTCACGGTCTATGAAAAACCACGCGTAGCCGTCATCTCTACGGGAAGCGAGCTCCTCGACCTAGGAGAAGAGCAGACCAATAATGCCCAGATACGAAGCTCCAACAACTACACGCTAGAGTCCATCGTAGCCAAATATGGCGGCGATCCCCTACACTATACATGCATCAAAGATGACCAAGAGACTATCTACCGAGCACTCTCAGAGGCGCTAGAACAGAGTGATATCGTAGTCACCACAGGCGGGGTGAGTGTAGGTGATTTTGATTTTGTCAAAGATGTCATCTATGAGCTAGGCTGTGAAATCGTCCTACGTGGAGTACGGGTCAAGCCTGGACAGCATATCATCATCGCACGCAAAGCGGATAAATTCATCGTAGCACTCCCTGGGTTTGCCTACTCCTCTACGATTATGGCGCTGGTCTATCTCGTGCCGCTGATACAAAAACTCCAAAATGGCTCACGCTCACTACCCAAGATCAAAGCCACACTCAAAGAGCCTTTTGTCAAGCGAGCCAGAAAAGCAGAGTTCACCGCCTGCAACCTCTCCATCGAAGAGGGACGCTATAGGGTGGACTTTGAGGGCAAAAAGGTAG
>CAZEIN010000036.1:0-1663 GCA_964512425.1 uncultured Sulfurovum sp. | reverse complement strand
TCTCTCTCTACTTCATGAGGCTTGATGACAGTTGTCATTTTCATGATATTGTTCCTTTGATATATGGCTAATGCCATTTTGGTAGCGGATTGTACCCAGTTAACCTTAGGAAAACTTTAAATTCAGTTTGGTTTAAGTTTAATGGCTCTTTTTCTCTTTTTTCTGCTTCGCCCTATCCAATACGCGATATGTGTTTTGAGATTATAGGGCTCTCCTGCCCCTCAAAAGATTAATGTCGTACTGTTTCCGCTACATTTGGTTCCGATGACCAGACGCTTGCCTCTCATCGGTGCGAACTTCTCTATGAGGCTGAGTGATACTCTAACAAATATCCAAAATCTTCTGCTCTCCACTGCTATACCTCCACGATTGTATTGCTGCCATTGAGCAGATAGACGATACATCCCTCTGTCTGCTTGCCCATGATTTTGGCAATGGCTTGCTTGTACTCACGAACTTGTTGCTGATGTTTGAGTGTAAATTTTTGTGAACTTTTATAGTCAATCACCATACAGCTGTCTGTATACTCTAGCAATAGGTCAATCTGCTTACGCTCTCCGCCAAAGCTCAGAGACTGCTCCTTGCGTACCGTTGCCCCCTCTAGCAACTGCTGGAAGTCACTGTCACGAATCAACGCACCTATACGCCGCTCAATCTCCCCCATGCTCTGAGGGCTCAGCTGTTGACCATATCTGTTTTGCAATGCCATCATTGCTGATGCTATACTCGCCTCATCAAACCCACCTAGCATCTCCAGAGCATAATGCAAAGCCGCACCAAAGAGTATCGCTTCGTAGTCTTTTTCTGTCTCATCTTCTCGTTTTGGGGTTTCTTGTGTACCGTAGTTTGTAAGGGTTATAGGTTGTATCATATCGATTTGGTGCGTTGGCAAACACACCCTACATGGTTTTAATGTACCAATAGACATCACTTCCATACCAAGTGTATCGAAGAGTGAGTCTTTGGGCTTTCGTATGACTATCATCCCCTCTACTGCACGGGTCAGTGCTACATACAGTACATTCATACTGTCTTTAGCCGCAGATATTTGACGCTCTTTCATGATCTGTGCATACTCGGCATCAAAATTTTCTCTGCCTTTGGTTCGGTAGAGTATCTTGTCTATATGCAAACTCTCATCATAGTGGTAGAGCAGTGCTGATTTGTCAGAGTTCTTTCGTGTGAGTTTATCTAGGAGTATCACATACTCAAACTCCAGCCCCTTGGAGCTATGTATGGTCATGATCTTTGCCCCATGTATGCTGTTGGATGCCACGGCGATGCTAGAGGTCTCAAACTCCTCTACAAAGGTAGGAATATCCGAGAACATAGAGGCAAACTCCAGTAGCTTGAGCACATTCAAATCCTCATCAAAATACCCAAACTCTCGCACCAGCCTATCCACGACTTGCAACGGAGACATAAAAGCAGAGAACCAAGTGAGATCCACCTCATCGAGTGATTGCCCTACATTTAAGAGCATCGCCTGTGCATCTATCTTTTCCCCAAAGAACAGATACTCTGTCATGGCTACAAGTGCTGCGATTTTTGGCATATTTTTTAAAGAGGAAGAGGTTTTCAAAAGTACCTCTATCCCTTCGTGCTGACAAGCCTCTTGTAAAGTCTGTCCATCTTTGTTGGTACTAACCAAAAAAGCTATATC
>CAZEIN010000035.1:0-4167 GCA_964512425.1 uncultured Sulfurovum sp. | reverse complement strand
ACAAATAGGCTGGATACGTGAGAGCTCTACTGCAACACTCACAGGATCAGCTCCTGGCCTAGAGGAGACCGCACCGATATCGATGATATCTGCGCCCTCCTCACGCATCTGCTTGATCCTGGCTATGGCATCGGAGGCATGAAACCTACTACCGCTATAAAAGCTGTCTTCATTGGCATTGAGCACACCCATGATACGAGTAGGAAAATCCGGTGTACGCAAAAATCCCTGTAAAGATTTAGCCAGTTTCTTGAGTCCAAAAGGCTGAGAAAGCTCCTTTTGAGAGAGAATCTCTATCTGTTTGCGATTGGCGATGAGCAGACAATCGAAGTGCTCCTTGTCACACGTAATCACACCACTAGGCACCGCCAACTCTGCTCCGATACTGAGAGCATCCTGTTTGAGAATATTGGCTGCTGGTGTACGGAGATCATGGATCATAAAATAGTAAAGCTCCATCTTTTTGGAGATGATATGTATCCCTCCTGACTCTACACCTAGCTGTTTGAGGGCTGCTTTTTTATCTGCGATATTGCCTAGTCTGTAGAGATCCATGATGCTACTCCTTATCGTTTCTTGCGTGCCAATAGTTTGAGCAGTACGCCAGTGAGCACGAAGGCTGGAGGAGAGCCCCTATCGAGTACTTTGACTGCATCTCGCATGAGGTTGAGTGTGATTTCATCCAGATGATAGCGTTGGGCACGAATCGCTTCGGTGCTGATCTGCTCGAGTAGCTCTTTGGCTTTGGGCGCACTGATACGTGCATGCTCTTGGACAAAATCATACACAGCACGTATATCCAGGTGCCCCATATCCAACCCAGTCTCTACCGCTATGGAGAGCTCCTCTAGCACAGTAATAGGCAAACGAGATTTGATCGTAGGCAGGATAATCGCTTTGGAGGGGAAAAGCAAAATAAACTCTTTGTTGGGTGGTGGCTCCTCGATGATTTTGAGCAACCTGTTCTGCACTACTTCACTAAAATTATCTGCTGCGAGGATGATGATGGTACGCTCTTGGCTGGCGAGATAGGCCTTCTCGATAGCCAGCTTGACATCATCGACGAGGAAGTTACCCTCCCTCACAATAGGTACAAACGTCTCATCACGCTGTGCGAGTTGGCGTAGCTTGGCTATCGTCTCTTCAAATTGGGTTGTGATGATGATTTGGCTTTGTAGTCTCATTCGTCTAGATCAACCTCTCCGTACAGTACTGCCTCCACCGTCTGATCAAAGAGCTTATAGAGCTGGATCAGCTTGATATCCAACAGCGGATCGCTATCTCTCAAAGGGAAACTATTGGGCACCTCATCATTCATTACCCAGAGAAAATTCTCATCATTGCGATAGGCGATCTTGGTATAATGATAGGCACTGTCCCCTATATACCAGATAAAGTAGCCATTGGGAAAAGAGATATCCAACATATCTTCCATGAGCTCTATCTCCTGGGTGTCTTGTATACGATGTAGCTTGGGGAAACAGCTCTGCATATCATAGACAGGGAGAAAAGGACGACCCTTGTCTGTACAATTGATACTGTTGAGGATATATTGCGAAAACCATTTGCGCCTATCATCTGTCACAAGCAGGAGTGTCTGCCCATCAATCATCTTGGCTACAGCACTTCTGACCAAGGGCGCCCAATCGAAACGTACCTCTTCCATCCATGAGAAATCACTCTCATCTTTTCGGATTGTCTCTAGCGTCCAGCTCAGAAGGGCTTGCATGGTTACTTGTCCAGTTGATAGGCTTCGTGCAACACTCTCACTGCCAGCTCACCAAACTTTTCATCAACAATGACAGAGACTTTGATCTCAGAGGTTGAGATCATCTCGATATTGATGCTAGCATCTGCTAATGCGGTAAAGGCTGCTGAGGCTACACCTGAGTGTGATTTCATTCCAACACCTACCACGGAAACCTTGCAGATATTTTCATCCATATCCACACTACCGATATCACTGCCAAATGTTTCGATTACTTCTCGTGCACTCTCCATCTCACTCTGGGGAACCGTAAAGCCTAGATTGGTTGTACCATCAGTACTGGCATTTTGAATAATCATATCGACATTGACCTGCGCCTCTGCGAGCTTGGTAAAGATTTCTGCTGCAACACCGGGTCTATCTGATACCTCTCGTAGGGACACTCTCGCTTGATTTTTATCCAGTGCTATACCACTGACTAATACCTCTTCCATCTCTTTGTTCTCCTCTGCTATCGTTGTACCTTCATTGTCATTAAAACTGCTTTTTGCGATGATCTTGACACCCATTTTCTTGGCAAGTTCTACTGATCTGCTCTGCAACACCTTGGCCCCCAAACTAGAGAGCTCTAGCATCTCTTCATAGGAGACAAAATCGAGCTTTTTGGCTCTGGGTTCTATACGTGGGTCGGTGGTATACACCCCATCTACATCTGAGTAGATTTCACAAGCATCTGCCTTCAGTGCTCCAGCAACCGCCACAGCACTGAGATCGCTCCCTCCACGTCCTAGCGTGGTGACACTTCCCTCTTTGTTGATGCCTTGGAATCCAGCGATGATGATGATATTGCCTTTATCTAGCTCTGTGTGCATGGCATCCGTATTGATCGATTCAATTCTGGCATAAGTATGGGTACTGTTGGTGCGTATCCCTGCCTGACGTCCTGTCATAGCCACTGCCCCCACACCCATCTCCTGTAGTGCAATCGCCAATAGCGAGGCGGTCACACGCTCTCCTGAGCTCAGTAAAATATCCATCTCTCGTTTGGAGGGGTTTTTGGAAAAATGGTGGGCATAGTCGATAAGCTTGTTGGTCTCACCACTCATGGCAGAAACCACCACGACCACATCATTGCCTTTAAATTTTGTTTTTGCCACTCTATTGGCAACATTCTCTATTCGGTCCAAGCCTCCGACACTGGTACCGCCGTACTTTTGCACGATTAACATCTACAATATTCCTTTTTTCATAAAATAGTCTATCACTCTACGGTAGGCTCTTCGTTTGAGAAAAGTCGCCCGTTTGAACAGCTCCTCTAGTGTTACAAATCTATACTCTTCAAACTCCGGTATCTCATATGCAAATAGATCGATCCTGGCACTCTCTCTCAAACGTACCAGAAAATACTTCTGCGTCTGCCCTTTGTAGGGATAGAGTTTGTCTTTGGATGTTCGTGGAAAATCATAAGTAATCCACTCTGGATACTCAGCGAGTATCTCCACATCATTGGTACCTATCTCCTCTTTGAGCTCTCTCAGGAGTGCTTCCATATTGGATTCACCCTTGTCAATGCCACCTTGGGGAAATTGCCATCCCCGCTTCATGCCATTACGGCGAGAGAGCATGAATTCACACTTTTTTGGATATTCCGAAGAGAGTATAATCGCTGCAACATTGGGACGGTAGTCCGTATATTTTTGCATCTGTTCTCTCTTTATGTTCTCTTGATATTTAAATAATTCTGTTAAGATTGTATCTCAAAAGCGATTACAAGCGTTTGAAAACCAGCAAAAAGATAGCATGATGTTGCTCTATATTCATATCCCCTATTGCGATTCCAAATGCCACTACTGTAGCTTTAACTCCTATGTAGATAGATTTGATACACGTAGAGACTATATGGAGGCTCTGCATGCACAACTCACCTTTGAGCTAGAGAGATTCTCTGCTACGCATGCATCTATCGAGACGCTTTTTATCGGAGGAGGCACCCCCTCTACCGTATCGCCTGAACTCTATGCACCACTCTTTGATCTCATCTCGCCCTATCTCACAAAAGATGCAGAGATTACTACCGAAGCCAATCCCAACTCAGCGACCAGAGCGTGGCTCTCGGGCATGCGGTCGCTGGGGGTGAACCGTATCAGTTTCGGGGTGCAGAGCTTCGATAGTGATAAACTCAAGGCACTCAACCGTGCCCACACCCCCTCACAGGCAAAAGAGGCGATTCAGACTGCACATGAGTTGGGATTTGCACACCTCTCTCTGGATCTGATCTATAACTACCGAGGAGACACGAAAGTGCTCCTACAAAAAGATATCGAACAGGCCTTTGCACTGCCTATCGACCATATCTCTGCGTATGAACTCACTATAGAGGATGGCACCACCTTTTCCCAGACTCCTAAGGTACGACAGGACAATGAGGCATTGGCGTTTTTCGTAGCAAATGAGATAGA
>CAZEIN010000034.1:0-5900 GCA_964512425.1 uncultured Sulfurovum sp. | reverse complement strand
TCATGTAGGAGAATATGATTTTTACTATCTCCCAAGTGAAAGTCCAGATAATATGCATTTTCTTTTTCAGAGAGATAGCCATTTTGAAGCTTTTTCAAATCGCTCTGAATGAGCTTTTTTTGAGCTTCGCTCATACTTTTGTTGTATAGTGCCTGAAGTATTTTTATCTGCTTTTCTGCTTCGTCTCCAAATACCTTATATATCATCTTCTAACTCCTCAACCCACACCTCAAAATCCGCATCACTAGCCATCCGCCAATCTGCCCTAGGGCTCAGGGAGATGGTACCGACTTTGGGGCCATCGGGGATGCAGGAGCGTTTGAACTGTTGGTTGAAGAAGCGTCTCAGAAATACCTTGAGCCATTTGGTGATGGTCTCTGCCTCATATTTTCCCTCAAATGCTAGAGCAGCTAAAAATCGTATCTTGGTAGGTTTGGCTCCGTATTTGATGAAATGATAGAGGAAGAAATCATGCAGTTCGTAGGGGCCTACGATGGATTCTGTCTCTTGGACGATTTGGTCTCCTCGGTGAGGGAGGAGTTCTGGGCTGATGGGGGTATCTAAAATATCATCGATGATATCCGCGATGGCTGCGTTGGATTTGTAGTATTCGATAACATATTTGATGAGGGTTTTGGGGATACCACTGTTGAGTGCATACATGCTCATGTGATCTCCGTTGTAGGTGCTCCATCCTAGTGCTATCTCACTGAGGTCTCCTGTGCCGATGACCAGTCCGCCCTCTTTGTTCGCCATGTTCATGAGGATACTGGTTCTGGCTCTGGCTTGGACATTTTCATAGACGACACTGAGCTCTGCTGGATCATGTTTGATGGCTTTGAACTCCTCCATAGAGAGTTTGGTGATATCGATCTCTTGGAGTGTGACACCTAGTGCCTCACAGAGTGTGATGGCATTGGATTTGGTTCGACTGGTCGTGCCAAACCCTGGCATGGTGACAGCGATGATATCTCGGCTATCCCAACCCATCATCTCAAAGCCCTTGTGTGTAGAGAGCAGTGCCAATGTAGAATCGAGCCCGCCACTGATGCCTATGAGTGCTTTTTTGATATGTGCATGGGTCATACGTTTGATGAGTCCATGGGCTTGGATCTGGATAATCTCCTCACAGCGTGTCTGCGTGTCTGCATAGATAGAGGGGACAAAAGGTGCAGGATCAATCTCTCTCTCTAGCTTTGTGATTTTGGGTAGTGTGCCTACATCAACCATGCGGGTCTTTTTGCGTCTGCCATCGTTATAGCTGGATTCTGAGAGCCTGAGAAATCGGAGTTTTTGCAGGTCTACATCTGCAGTGATGAGGTGGCTTTGGATACTAAAACGGCTATTTTCTGCCAGAGTACTTCCATACTCTGCGATGAGGGCATGTCCGCCAAAGACTGTATCGGTGGTGCTCTCGCCAACACCTGCTGAGCTATAGAGATAGGTAGCCATGCAGCGTGCACTCTGGGTGCGTACGAGCTCTTCGCGGTAAGCGTGTTTACCGATGAGCTCATTGCTGGCACTTAGGTTGAGCAGGAGGTTTGCACCGTTGCTTGCCATATGGTTGCTCGGAGGGGTCACTGCCCAGAGGTCTTCGCAGATCTCCACGCCCATAGTCATGTCAGCCTTGTCCCCAAAGAGCAGATCCACCCCAAAGGGTACCTCGCTATCTAGTATATCTGTTGTGCTCCTGACGATATCTCGCCCAGTGACAAAGTGACGCTTTTCATAAAACTCTTTTTTGTTGGGGATATAGGATTTGGGGATACAGCCCAGAAGCGTACCATGCTGGATGACTAGAGCGGTGTTGTAGAGCCTATCTGCTTCGAGGAGTGCATAGCCAATCACTGCGATGGTAGAGGATGCTTTGGTCTGTTTCAGTATCTCTTGTAGAGCAGTGTCTTGTGCCTGGAGGAGGGTCTGATTGCCAAACAGATCATGGGCAGTATAGCCAGTCAGCGTAAGCTCTGGAAAGACAACAACAGAGACCTCTCTAGCAGATGCTTGCTGGATGAGTGAGATAATCTCTATGGCATTTTTGGCTGGGTTAGCGATAGTGGTATGGTTGACTGCAGCTGCAACACGGTAATATCCGTACATATATAATCTCCTCACGTAAGGTGCATCACACGCACCATTGGCTGTATTTTATCATAAATTGTTATAATCTATCAAAAATAGGTATCCCATGCACCTCATAGAGATAGAAGACCTAGCGCTCCCAGAGTTACAAATCTACCGTACGCTCCGTGGTATTACCGCACCAACTAAATACCCAAACTTTTAAAAGAGTGAGAGGGGGTAAGATGTGAGTAAAGAAATCTGAAGGACTAGCTGGCTCATTCGAAGATTTTTTTTGCTTGCAGCTTGCCTCCTCTCACTCTTCCCGTTGGGTGCAATGCTTTTGCCCATACTCCGCGTTAGATTTTTTTGAATTCGCTACGGCGAGTCCTACAAAAATCTGCCTTGATTATGAACAAAATCATTGCATTAAAAGTTTGGGTATTTAGTTGGTGCGGTAATAATGCCTTTGATGCAGATAATAGCTTCATCGCTGATAGTCCCAAGGTTGTCACGATGCTACTAGAGAGTGACATCGTGGTTCACAGTATCTTGGCGACGAGAGACTACTACGCACAGCATAGAAAGACGATAGAGTCTAGAGAGATATCCCAATGTTTTGTGGGAGAGAAAAAGTTGCTAGAGCGTATTGTCGGTCACAAACTTCATCATGGTGTGATGCTACATGGTAGACGACCTGCACATATACCACTAGAGCAGATGGGGGAGCGTATCATCATGCTCGATACCCTCTCAAACATGGAAAATGTCGGAGCCATCGCCCGTAGTGCTGCTGCACTGGGAGTAGACTCCATGATGCTACCTGTCGCCTCCCCACACCCCTATGGCAGGAGAGCCATACGGGTCTCTATGGGCTATGTCACACGGTTGCGTATCCATCGGTTTGATACGATTATTGAGAGTGTGTTGAGGCTCAAAGCACTCGGCTACACTATTTACGGTGCTGAGGCAAGCGAGGATGCGATACCCTTGTCCAAGCTTGACACGGTGGCTGACAAATGGGTTATCATTGTCGGCAACGAAGAGGCAGGCTTGTCAAGAGAGCTGTTGACACTTTGCGATCATGTCGTTCAGATAGAAATGGCAGAGGGAATCAAGAGTTTCAATGTCTCCACAGCTGCTTCGATTGTGATGCACTGGCTGGTAATACATCGCGGGAAACGATAGGAATGTTATTGGATGCTTTTTAGCTGTTCTGCAAACTGTTCAGGGGGGATAAAGCCTGTGAAAAATTTATCATTCAGTGCCTTACCTTTGCTATCAAAAAAGAGGATATTGGGTGCACCAAAGAGTCCGTATTTTTTGAGGATAGCCTGCTCCTCTGGGGTGTTTTGAGTGATATCTATCTGGATAAATTTGAATCGCTTTAGCTCTTTTTTGACAGCTGGGTCTGGGAAGGTGATATTTTCTAGTTCGATGCAGGCTGCACAGCCATCTTTGCCGATATCGACGGCAACTGGTTTCCCCTCTGCGTTGGCAGAAGCTACCTCTGTGAGGAGTCTCTCTGGGGAGTAGCCTTGTCTGCTCGATTTGTCTTCGGTGGCTTGGATTGCTGCACCCTTGCCCGTAGCTCCTATAAAGCGATCGAGTGGATGCAAGAGGGAGTGCGAGCCGCTCACTGCACCAATAAAGAGCATGACACCATAGAGCAAGATCACAAGCCCAAAAAGTGTGATGAGCTTGCCTGCTCCTTGGCGTTGGCTACTGTTATCAAAGACACCTATATAGAGTGCAGAGCCCATGAGTATCAGAGAGGCCAAGAGCATGGTCACGCCTGCAGGTAGCAGTCTATCGATCATATAGAGAGCCATCAGTAGCATCATCACACCAAAGATCCGGGAGATACGCATCATCCAGCCACCAGGCTTAGGCATAAATTTACCTGCACCCAGCCCTACCAGCAGTAGCGGCACTCCCATACCGATACTCATCACAAACAGTGCCAATCCGCCTAAAAAAGCATCGCCAGTTTGAGAGATAAACAGTATCGCACCACCCAACGGTGGTGCCACACAAGGCCCCACGATCAGAGCAGAGAGGACGCCCATAATGGCAGTGCCGAGTATGCCTTTGCCTTGTGCATTGTCACTAGCAGAGCTGAGCTTGGACTGCCACTTGGCAGGCAATCCGATCTCAAAATACCCAAAGAGTGAAAATGCCAATGCCACAAACATCGCTGCAAAGAGGATAACCACCCAAGGTTTTGCCATGGCTGCTTGGATATCTGCCCCTACAATTCCTGCAACCACACCGACCACTGTATAGGCGAGTGCCATCGCTAGTACATAGACCAATGAGGTGAAAAAAGCTTTTCCCATAGTGGGCTTGGCATCCTTGCCCGCTTGGGAGATAATGATAGAAGAGAGGATAGGAATCATCGGGAAGATACAGGGAGTCAATGCCAATAGCAGTCCAAAGATAAAGAAAAGCATCAAGATGAAAAAAGGATTCTCTTTGACCAGCACATCAGCGATTTTGCCTGTGTTGCCCTCTTTGGTTAGACGGGAGATTTTGGCGATGAAGCCTTCGGGCTCCCCCTCATATTTGAGGTTGATGGTGCGTACCTGTGGAGCGTAGCAGATACCACTATCGGAACAGCCTGTCATCTCGATACTCAGGGTATAGTCTTGGGTGACTTTCGATTCAATCTCTTTGGCAGGGATATCAACGGTGATACTATGATAGATGTCAAATTCTCCATGTTTTTCGCTAGCAGGGAGTTTGGGTGAGAGTGCTATTTTTGTAGGCTTTGTTAGGGAGAAGTGTAGATCTTTGGCATAGATATAAATCTTGTCTCCGAGGGTGATTTGTGTCTTGATGGTGTCGCCCTCACGCTTGGCAGTCACCTGAAATGCCTCTTTGGGGTCTAAAAACTGCTGTTTAGGGAGCTTGAGCCCACCAAAGCCTTCGGCTTGTATGATTAGTGTCGATACGATGAGGATAAAGCCCAAAAATAATGCTTTTGCTTTCATTTTTACTCTCTTTTAAGAATCTTAGTGTAAAACTATATCCAAGAATGATAAACAATTATCCCAAATCCCGAAATAGGATTCTCTGAATGCGATGATAGTGCATAGTCATGAATGTCTATTTCGGGATTTGGGATTATTCCAAATGATGGTGCAACAAACGCACAAAGGGTTAAAATGAATCAAAAAGAGATAGTGTGGGATACATGGGGTACAGAAATCTTTGAAAAAGCGAAACAGACAGAGAAGCCGCTGTTGCTCTTTGTTGGCTACAGAGGATGTTACTGGTGTGAGCAGATGGAGCGAGAAGCTTTTTTGGATGAGGCAACGGTCGTTTTGATAGATGAACACTGTATCGCAGTGCGTGTTGATAGCCACGAGCGACCAGATATCGGTAGGTATTTTCACCGTGTGTTTACCCAAATGACTGGGCGTAAAGCAAACTATCCGCTAGTGATATTTCTCTCTGAAAACCAGATACCACTGTATGCTGCAAGCTATCTGCCTGAGTCTAGTAGGGATGGGATGATGGGGTTAGGAGAGACGGTGACACTCGTAGCTCAAAAATACCAACAGCAAAGATCATTGCTGTTGGAAAAAGGGCAAGAGATTATAGACCTACTACAGCCAGTCAAAAGAAGCATCGAGGCGACTGCACTACACAGCGGTATCGCACCTCTCCTCTCCGAGCAGATCAAAATGCTCCACGATAGTGCGTTTGGAGGGTTTGGCGAGAAGCCAAAATTCCCTAGATACTCCCTCCTCATACTAACACTAGATCTCTACAGACAGAGCAAAGATCCTGAACTAGCTACGCTACTGCACCATACACTAGATGTGATGATTGGT
>CAZEIN010000033.1:0-2962 GCA_964512425.1 uncultured Sulfurovum sp. | reverse complement strand
AATATACTCTTTGTGTGTATCCACTAAATAGCGATTTAGTTTTACAATCCGCAAAGAAAAAGCAAAACTCTTTTCTTTTAACGGATCGCTCCTCTCCAGTTCCTCATTCCTTACCCCAAGGGCACTTGTCACTTCGTTCGGGCGCATTCCTCATTCCTCATTAATTAGTGTCGCCAACAACTGCATCCCTGCCAGCTCTGTGATTTTGGCTTGATAGATTTTGCCATACTTTACTGTGATTTCATTGGTGTCGTTGATGAGTATCTCTCCATCGATATCTACTGCCCATTGGAGTGGGCGTGCACGGAGAAGATACTCGTGTTCTTCGCTCTCTCCATCTATCACGAGATCGATGGTTTCCCCTAGCATGTTTTCTAGTGATAGCTTGGTGGTCTCTTCTGCAATTGTTCCTAGTATCTGGGCTCTATGTGCGATAGTCTCCTGAGGGATCTGTTCCATCTCGTAGGCGGCGGTGGTCTCTTCGTTGGAGTAGTGGAAGGTGTTGAACCGATCAAATGCAAAGGTACGCATAAACGCACAGAGTCTCTCAAAGCGCTCCTGCGTCTCTCCTGGATGTCCTGCGATGACAGAGGTGCGGATAAAAGCATCGGGCTTGGATCTCATGTACTCTAGCAGTGCGATGGTCTTTTTCTCTCCAAAGCCTCGCTTCATGGTTTTAAGGAGATGATTGTCGCTATGTTGGATAGGCATATCATAGTAGGTAGCAAATAGCTCAGAATCCGCTATCGCATCTATCAGGGCAAAAGAGGTAGTGCTAGGGTAGAGATAGAGGATACGGGCACTCCTGACCCCCTCTATGGCTTCTATGGCATGGATGAGGTTGATAAGCCCATCGCCCAATCCCATATCCCTCCCATAGCTAGAGCTATCCTGCGAGATAAAGGAGAAATCCCAGAACCCAGCAGTGACTAGGTTTTTGACCTCTGTCGCAATGGATGCGATGGTGCGTGAGTGGAGCTTGCCTTTGAAGCTAGGGATGGCACAAAAAGAGCAGGTCTGGTTGCATCCCTCAGCGATCTTGATATAGGCATGGTAGCTCGATCCTGTGATAACTCTGTCTGCCTTCTCATTGGCGAGATAGACCTCTGGGGTGAAGGTGCTCTGCTTTTTCATGATTAGCTCATCGATCTTCTCATAGTCTCCTACCCCAGTAAAGATATCGATCTCAGGCATACTCTCTTGAAGCTCTTTTTGGTAGCGTTCGGTGAGGCAGCCGCTCATGACGAGGAGGGAGTCCTCCTTGCGTTGTGCATGGAGGCTGAGGATGGTGTTGATAGACTCCTCTTTGGCAGCTTCGATGAAGCCACAGGTATTGACGATGATCACATCTGCATGTGTAGGTTCATCAGTGATCTGGTACGCTTGGAGACGACCAAGCATGATCTCAGAGTCCACGAGATTTTTGGTGCAGCCCAAGCTGACGAGATGGAGGGTTTTTGACATGGTTTATTCTCTCTTGTGATTTAGTGTCTGTTATTGATGATTTTTTGAAGCTCTGTGTCGATACGACAAGGAGATACTGTCAGTTCTTGATTAAAGCGGTGAGACTTCTCAATGGTCATATCTTTGCCAAGAGTTCATTTCTGATATCGTCTAAGCCTGTATGTAATGGCGATGTTTTTGCACCTGAGTGATACTCTTGAATGCGTTTGTCTATTTCATGATCGAGTGCTGTTTTTTCTGTGACTTCTCGTCTGGAGACTATCTCTAGTCCGTCGTGTTTGAAATGTTCGAGTAGCCATACGACTTTTTCAACCAATGCATGGTTTTGGATATTGATGGTGAGTGTTTGCATGGATATCTCCTTTGATGATATTTAGTAGGTTGTATTATACCATAGTGGGGATGATAGTTGTGGTGGTTTATTCTTTAGCCATAAGATTTAAAATTGATAGATAAAAAAATTTACAAAATTTGATTATTTAAAATATTTTGATATACTAGAGATAGTATATTTTTATGAAAGGCAAATTATGACTAATTTTAATATAGGCACTATTCAAGTTGATAGTCCAAAAGCAGAAATGATTATAAAAACTTCTAGTCTTGATGATATTAAAACTATGTTTGTCTCTTTTTTAGAAAATGATTTTATTGTCAAGCCTACTAAAAGCAAAAAAGGCAAATGGGGTAGTTTTGCAGATAGGATGAGTGGTCTAACAACTTCAGAGATTACAGAGCATATTGAAAATACAAGTAAAGAGATGAGAAATAGTTTTGAATTTAGAGACTTAACCCCTAGTAATTAGTATGACTACTTATATTTTAGATACAGATATTATCTCATATTTATGGGATGCAAAATCACCATATCATCAAAAAATTGTAGATAAATTAAATACTTTAAATGATGATGATATTGTAGGGCTTTCCATAGTTAGCATTTATGAATTGACCTATGGAGTGAATAGCTTTAAAGATGAGAATTTAAAATCTACTTTTCAAAATGCTCTTTCAATGATCAAGAAAGACAAGGATATTTTTATCTATTCTCTTGATGTTGATAGTGCAGATTTCTTTAGTAAAATAAAATGTCTTTATAAGTCCAATACAGGGATTGATAGCAAAAATGCAAAAAAGAATGATTTGGATTTTATGATAGCTTCGGTTTCTATGAGTCAAAAGGCTATATTGGTGAGTAACGATAAACTGTTTGAAACACTTTCAAATCATACAAATCTAAAATATGAAAATTGGGTTAACTAACTCTTACAAATAGAGGGCTGGGGTAGGTTGTATTATACCATAGTGGGGATGATAGTTGTGGTGGTTTATTCTTTTAGTGAGATGAGATGATAGTGGTACATAGTTAGTGCAATTGGTCATCTATCAGTTTAAGTGTTTGGCTTAGGTCTTTGATATGATCTTGACAAAGATTATATACGATTTCAGCATTGAGATCAAAATAGTGATGAGAGAGTATATCTCTCATACCTGATAT
>CAZEIN010000032.1:0-3481 GCA_964512425.1 uncultured Sulfurovum sp. | reverse complement strand
ATGGCAAGCACACTTTGTCAAAAATATGTTTATCCGTCCTACAGAGGACGAGCTTCGTGAATTCAAGCCAGATTTTATCGTCTATAATGGCTGTAAAACCACCAATAAAAAATACAAAGAGCATGGCATGAATTCTGATGTCTATGTACTGTTTAATATAGAGAGAAATATCTCTATCATCGGTGGCACATGGTATGGTGGTGAGATGAAAAAAGGCATCTTCTCCATGATGAATTACTGGTTGCCATTAGAGAATAAACTCTCTATGCACTGCTCAGCAAACGTAGGAGAGGAGGGTGATGTCTGCCTCTTTTTTGGACTCTCAGGTACAGGAAAAACCACACTTTCTACAGATCCTCATCGTGCGCTGATAGGTGATGATGAGCATGGGTGGGATAGTGATGGTGTTTTCAACTTCGAAGGCGGTTGTTATGCCAAAGTAATCAACCTAGATCCTCGAAGCGAACCAGAAATATTTGGTGCCATCAGCAAAGATGCACTGTTGGAAAATGTCATTTATGATGATACGGGTAGGGTGAATTTTGAAGATGGATCCAAGACAGAAAATACGCGCGTCTCCTATCCTATAGAGCATATTGTAAATCACAAAGAAGATCTTCATGCAGGGCATCCCACCAATATTATTTTCCTCACTGCAGATGCATTTGGTGTATTGCCTCCTGTAAGCAAACTTACAAAAGAGCAAGCAATGTACTACTTTCTCTCTGGCTATACAGCCAAAGTCGCAGGTACAGAGCGAGGGATTACTGAGCCAGAAGCAGTATTTTCTGCCTGCTTTGGTGAAGCGTTTCTGCCCCTTTATCCAACAGACTATGCCAAGCTCTTGGGAGAAAAGATTGACAAGCATGGCGTGAATGTTTACCTCGTCAATACAGGCTGGACAGGAGGTGTCTATGGCGTAGGTAAGCGTATGAGTATCAAGGATACTAGAGCATGTATCACGGGTATTCTTAATGGGTCAATTAATGAGTCAGAGTTTGAAACGCAGCCAGTCTTTAATCTGGCAATTCCTAAGTCACTCAGAGGTGTACGAAACTATGATGTACTCAATCCTATGAAAGTATGGCAAGACAAAGAGGAGTATATGCAGACCCTCAAAGAGCTAGCAGGTATGTTCCAGGAAAACTTTAAGCGTTATGATAGTCATGGTGATGAGTTCAATTTTGAATCAGCAGGGCCACAAGTCTAACTATAAAATAAGGCAACAGATGCTTACAAAGCTCAAATTTAGGCTCCTTAATATGTTTAGGGAGTTTCTAGTCTATCACAGCTCTTCGCTTGAGTTCCGAGCAGAACTGATACTTCTCATGATCATGTCAAATGACAAAATCGAAACATGTGAAGAGGAGATACTCAAAGAGATCTCTGCAGAGATTTATGGTGACGATAAAGATCGTGCCAGACTTCTTTCTGAGACCATCCATGAATTTTATGATAAGATTATCACAAAAAATGGATTAGTATATACAGATTTAATTACCAAAATCTCAAATGACATCAAGCGTACACCTCGTTTTGTCAATAAAATCAATATAGAACATCTAAGTCGGTTTAAAACATGTCTAAAGGAAGAAGAAGACCTTATTTTTCATGATAGGTTGATTACCTTTCTTAACGGGATAAAGGAAGAGTATGGAGAGCTATAAGATACTTATATCAGGGAAGGTGCAGCATGTGTATTATCGTAAGTTTGTTGCACAGGCACTTCAGAAATTGCAGATTCAAGGATATATCCGAAATCTTCCCAATGGTACAGTGGAAATGGTAGCAAGAATTTATGATGATGCATATGACAGGGTAATCCAAATAGTAAATGTTGGATCGCCATTGAGTGAAGTCACAGATGTTTCTATAAGTATTTTAGAGGATGATGATCTTATTTATGATGGATTTGAAATAAGAACGGTATAAACCGTAAGTGTATTGATTTTAATTCGGGCATAAGGATATACAACAGTTGGTTAACATAATATAAATTATATCAAAAACAATAACTTTACTTATTGTTTAGTCTCGGTAAGCTTCTCCTCTGTAGGCAGCGTCTCTTTTTTACTTAATAAAATTTCTATAGCCTTGATTTTTTGTCTGGGTGCACTTATGTTCTTTTTAAAAATCTTTTTCTGTAGATACTTTTTGACTCCCTTGGAAATAAAAGTATTTGAGACCATATGCTCTAATTCAATTTTCCATTCTGTCTTGAGGCTATCAAAAGGGTTGCCTCCACGTATATATTTTTTTCCCATAAATGTCTCAGGCGTACTGCTGCTATAATCATCTATAGTAGCAAACTCCCAGCCGTTGGCTCGCAATATGTGGATAAGCTCACGCAACTTATAGATACCACTCTGTCCACGAAACATATAATCATGTGCCAATAGAATCACTTTGCCACTTTTGGCTATACGTTTGCTATTATAGAGCCTCTCAATTCTACCCGCCATGCGATCTGCTCCATAGGCAGGTCTTCCTGTGGTGGCATGAAAGTTCCATTCGATATCCCACCCGTAGATTTGATAGCCCCTGCTCTCTAGTGCTTCATATTTGGGATGCTCTTTGGTGCGGCGACTTGAGGACAAGGCATAGTCATCACGGTTGACCAGTGGCATACGCCAGACATTGCGTCCTGCGAGCCTGAGATATTTTGCTCCACCGATGATGGCTTGTGCCCTATTGATATCATTGACTACGCGTGTTGCATTGCTATAGAATCTCGCATATTTGCCATTGGCATGGCTGTAGGTATGGTTGGCGATGAGTAGATTTGGCATAGAGAGTGCGCGACGGTAGAGTGTGCGGTGTTTCACAATATGTTTTCCAATAAAAAACATAGTTGCATCCACTCCCTCCTCTCTCAATATACGTATCACATTTTCTGTACCATTGAGTGGCCCATCATCAAAGGTAAGATAGATAATCTTTCTCTGGCTTCTGTCTACTCGATAGCTTCTCTTTTTGGGAGTTTTTTGAGCAATAGCTTTTTGTGAACTACCTTTGCCAAGTGCTTTTTTGATAGTGATCTGAGGTTTGGGTGCGATATGCTTTCTCTCTCTTGTAGAAAGGATGCTGAGTGGATTTGGATGACTGCTTGCTTCTGTTTCTGTTACAGCATAGTTACTGGAAGCTGATGCCAATAAGGGCAATAAACCAATAGAGAGTAGCAAAATGGCTTTGGTATAGAATTTCATCGTGAACCTAGGTATAAGATTTAAACCCAAATTATGCAATAGAATTGCCAAATATCCTACTGATGCTTGGCTCATGAGTGTTTGCAGCGTATCCGAGGTGCACCCAAAGGTGCATCGATGTTATACGCTGTGAATGCCCATGAGTCAATGATCTGGGGGAGATTGGTAATCTCTATTGCATTGTTTGGGTTAAAATTATATCACAATAATAAGATATGAATCAGTATATCCATTTTCTCATGCTTGTGACCATTAAATGGTATTTCATACTTTTT